>CAKRTY010000022.1 GCA_934402125.1 uncultured Anaerosacchariphilus sp.
TGCCAAAGGCCTGCGGCGGATCCGGCTCCCCGGTGGTAACGGTGACAGAGGTAAGCGTAGGAAGCGTGACCCAGTCCGTGGACGGAAGCGGCGCAGTAGCCTCTCAGGAGGTGAAAACCTATTTTTCCCCGGTATCGGCGACAGTTGCGGATTGTGATCTGCAGGTGGGGGATACGGTAGAGGCCGGTCAGACGCTGCTGACCTATGATGGCACGGAGATGGAACAGCTCTATAAGCAGGCGGAGCTCACCGGAAGCGCGGCCAACTATGGCTACAAGGATTCTATCGAAAAGGACAATAAAAACGCGTCCGAGTACAACCGTTCCTCCCAGGCCCTGGATATCATCAACCGGCAGCTTGACGAGGAAGATGACAATGTGGATCACCTGAACAAGCGTGTCAGCGAATATACCGGCTATCAGGGAGATTCTACCAATAAGCTGGCCGATCTGAAGAGTCAGCAGGATGCGGCGAAGGCGGCAATTGCGGCGTTAGATGCAGCTAACCAGACCCTGAAGGATGCGAAATTCGCGCTGGACAGTTCCAGCCTGGCACAGGACAGCGAAGACTATAAGAAGCTCCAGGACGCGGTAACCGTAGCGCAGAATGCCGTATCAGAAGCCACACCGGCGGCGCAGCAGGCCCAGACTAATCTTCCGGGAATCGAGAAAAGCATTCAGGAGGAGCAGAAGAATTATCAGGCCATCGTGGAAAAGCTGGACAGCTACCAGGGCCGTTTAAAGGACGCCCAGGAAAATAAGAGTAAGCTGGAAACCAGCAAATCCAAGGAGGAAGGTATCAAGGATTCTGCGGACGCGGCAAAGCTTTCCGGCGCGGCCAAAAGCCAGCTGGCGGCCCAGAATAGCTTAAGTACGCTGGAAGCCCAGATGACCAAAGAGGATATTCAGCAGGGCAGGGACGGCGTGAAGGCAGATTTTTCCGGCGTGGTAACGGGAGTTTCAGCCGTGGCAGGCGGACCGGCAGCCAAGGGCGGAGCGCTGTTCACCATTGCCAGCAGCGAGGATGTGGTGGTGGAAATGAGTATCACCAAATACGATCTGGAGAAAATGGAAGAAGGGCAGAAGGCCACGGTGACGCTGGCAGGCCACACCTACGAGGGTACGGTAGCCAGACTCAGCCGGATTGCCGAGAAAAACGACAAGGGAACCCCGGTGGTAACCGCCCAGGTGAAGATAGACAACCCGGACGAAAATATTTATCTGGGGCTGGAGGCCAAGGTATCCGTACAGGGGCGAGCGGTAAAGGACGTTCTGGTGGTTCCGGCAGAGTGCGTCAACTCCGGCCAGGACGGGGATTTCTGCTATGTGGTAAATGAGGACGGTGTCGTAGAAAAGAAAGAGATTGAAAAAGGACTGGCTTCGGATGACGCCGTAGAAATCAAATCCGGTCTGGCGGCAGGCGATAAAGTTATTTCCGGCGGTCTGACCACCGGCATCACCGAGGGCACCCGCGTCACCGCAGTGGAGGAGTAAGCATGGCACAGCTTTCAGAATATATAAAAATGGCCCTTGACAATATCCGGGCCAACAAGGGGCGCTCCTTTCTGACCATGCTGGGAATCATCATCGGTATCTCTTCCGTCATTATGATTATGTCGGTGGGCGGAGGCGCCAAGGCAGAGATGAGCGATACGCTGAATGCCCTGGCCGGAGGGCAGATTTACATAGGGGTAAACGTAGACGGAAGCGGAGAAGCCCAGTATATTACGCCGGAGGATCTGCAGGCGGTGAAGGATAAGGTTCCCCATGTCAAAGGGGTGACGCCCGGGGACAGTATGTACGGCAGCATTCTGACTCCCAAGGGAAGCTTTGAAATGTACGCGACCACCGGAACGGCGGATCTGGAGTACACCCACAATCCCCAGATGGTGTACGGCCATTATTTCACAGATTCGGATGTGGAGGCCATGAATCTGGTGGCGGTGGTCAGCCAGAATGACGCCGTCAAAATGTTTGGAACCGACGATGTGGTGGGTATGACGGTGGAGGCTACCGTCTACAATGTAACCCAGGAAATTACCATCTGCGGCGTGATGAAGTCAGAACAGGAAAGCGGAATGATGGGAGCCATGATGGGAACGGAACTGTATGTGAATTTTTATATGCCCTACACAGCCAATTACGCCTTTGGCTATGAGCTGGACTCGTTCTATGGCCTGAATGTGATTTCCGAGGGAAGCCAGTATTCCTCCCAGGTGGGGCAGGAGGCCTTAAGTCTTCTGGAAAGCCGCCATCAGGTGCAGGGAGAAAATGCCTTCATGCTTCAGGACGCGGACAGCCAGATAGCCCAGATTACCGGAGTGCTGGATATGATTACCGCCTTCATAGCCCTGGTAGCGGCCATCGCCCTGCTGGTAGGCGGGATCGGCGTTATGAATATCATGCTGGTATCGGTTACGGAGCGGACCCGGGAAATCGGTATCCGAAAAGCTCTGGGAGCAAGGACCGGATCTATCATGCTGCAGTTCCTGGCAGAGTCGGCGATTATCACCTGCATGGGCGGCGTGATCGGGATTCTGCTGGGGCTTCTGGGAGCCTATGGGCTCTGCGCCCTTCCCATGCTGGGCTTCCGGCCTGCGGTGAGCCCGGTAACTATCGTGCTTGCCACGGTATTTTCCTCCGGGGTGGGTATCTTCTTCGGCCTTTATCCGGCGAAGAAGGCGGCGAAAATGAGTCCCATCGAGGCTCTGCGGCGGAATTAGTTCCGGCGGAATCGGGGGACAGATTTCGACAAAGAGTCGAAAAAGGTCGAAATTTCACAGGGCAGAATTTGAGCTTTTTGCTTGAATTCTGTCCTGTTTTGAGGTATTATAAACGTACTTAGATTCCTCCGGCAGTCGTCGGAGTATCAGTGGCAATTCGCCGATTTTACCAAAGAAGAGAATTACAGAATTTTACAGAAAATCACACAGGAAGAGTATATTTGACAGTCGGAAATGGAGTGGAAGAAGCTTGCGGTTTTGTCTGGCGGCGTATACAGACAAGGGTAAGACCCGGAAGGTCAATCAGGACGGACTTTTGCTGCAGCAGGCCGTCCGGGGACGGGAACGGTATGTCCTGGCGGCGGTCTGCGACGGCATGGGAGGCTTGAATAAAGGAGAACTGGCCAGCAGCGAGGTGCTGGGCGGTCTGGCGGCGTGGTTCCGGAGGGAGCTTCCGGCGCTTATGTCCTCCCGGGATCCGGAAGGGGAGCTGCTGGGATCCTGGGAGCAGCTGGTACAGCTGGAAAATGAGAGGCTTTATCGTTACGGAAAGGAACAGGGACTTAAGCTGGGGACAACGCTGACGGCGGCGCTCTTTGCAGGGGACTCCTGGTACAGCGTCCATGCGGGAGACAGCCGGTTGTATGAGATTACGGATCGGGCAGAGCAGCTGACCCGGGATCATTCCCTGGCGGCAGAGGCGGTGGAACAGGGAATTCTGACCCGGGAGGAAGGGGAACGGGATAGAAGGCGCAGTATTCTGACCCGCTGTATCGGGGCAGGTCCGGAGGTGAAGCCGGAATACCGGCGGGGGTCTCTGCGTCAGGACGCGGTCTATCTGCTGTGCAGCGACGGCTTCTGGCATGGTAAGGAAAAGGGACAGCTGACAGAGGCATTTCCGCCCGGGAAGCTGACCCGGGAAAAGCAGCTTCAGAGGGCAGCCGCGAGACAGGCGGCAGAGAGCCGGAAAAAAGGGGAGACGGACAATATCTCGGCCTTGCTGGTCCGTCCGCTTCCGGAGCATGGAAAGAAAAGGGGAAGGAGATGCTGAGGCCGGGAACGCTCATAGGCGGAACCTATAAGATCCTGAATGTGATAGGAAAAGGTGGCACGAGCGTAGTCTATCTGGCCATCAACGAAAAGGCCAATAAGCCCTGGGCGGTCAAGGAGCTTACGCGGGAGGAGTTCCGGGATCTGGAGGCGGATAAAAAGGAGATTGCCTTGATGAAGCGCCTGAAGAATCCCCATCTGCCCAGTATCGTGGATGTGCTGGAGGAAGAGGGACGTCTGCTGATTGTGATGGATTACGTGGAGGGGCAGACCCTGGAGGCCCTGATACGGGAAGAGGGAGCCCGGCCGGTGGCACAGGTGTTGGACTGGGCAGGGCAGCTCTGTGAGGTGTTGTCTTACCTGCATGGGCAGGATCCGCCTGTTATCTACCGGGATATGAAGCCCGCCAATGTAATGCTGCGGCCGGACGGAACCATTGTCCTGATCGATCTGGGGGCCGCCCGGGAATTCAGGCCGGATCGGCAGAACGATACGGTGGCTCTCGGAACCTGCGGTTACGCGGCGCCGGAGCAGTATGAGGAAGAGGAACAGAGCGACGCCCGGACCGATATTTATTGCATGGGCGTGATGCTGTTCCAGCTTCTGACCGGGGAGGGTCCCCATCGCCTGCAGCCGGTGCGGGCCGTGCGGCCGGAGGTGCCGGGTGGCCTGGAGGCCATTGTGGAGCGCTGCGTACAGGCAGATAAGGAAAGACGGTACCAGAGCGCGGAAGAGCTTAAGGACGCCCTGGATCATTATTGGGAGCTGGACGAGGCTTACCGGGAGGCACAGAAGAGAAAGCTGCGGCGGTTTGCGGCGGTGGCCGCAGGGACGCTTTTTCTGGGGCTCTGCGCCGGGGTGAGCGCAGGAGCGGAGAGAAGGCTCATGGGAGACAGCTATGAGGCCTGTCTTCTGGCAGCGCGGAACGCGTCGGAAAAGGATGTGGAGCTTGGGGCCTATGAGAAGGCCATCGGTCTCAATCCCGTCCGGGCAGAGGCCTGGCTGGGACTTTTGGAGGAAGGCTTTCTGGACGACGGAATTCTGACGGAGCAGGAGAGTGAAAGGCTCCGTCTGCTTTGCCTGCAGTTTGGAAAAGGCGGGAAAACCTGGGAGCAGCAGTTCCGGGAAAATAAGGCAGGCTACGGGAAATTTGCCTACCGGCTGGGGCTGGCCTACTTTTATGAGTATGGGGGCAGCGCAGGGAAGAAGAACGCGAAGCCCTGGCTGGAGGCCGCGGCTCTGGGGGATCGGCTTGGGGAGCGGCAGAAAAGCCGGGCCGGGCGGCTGTATGCCATCGCAGAGTATTATGCCCGGATTGGCCAGGCCAACGCGGCCGGGGACGAGCTGATTTCCTATGGGCAGTACTGGGCTGATCTGAGAGAGCTGACCCGGGGCGATCTGGTGGCGGAGGACAATGCCAGAACTGCCCTGGTGATGTACCGGGAGCTGGTGGGACAGATTTTGGCCCGGGGCGCGGAATTTCGGAAGGCAGGCGTCTTAAGAAAGGATCTGGAGGAGACCCTGGAGAAACTGAATGTGCATCTTTGGCAGGATTTTGAAGGGCTGCCGCAGGCGGAGCAGGACATGCTTGCAACGGAGCAGGATAAGCTTAAGGAACAGATCCAACAGGCATTCCGGCTGCTGGAGTCCATCTATGGAAGGAGAGAGTAAATATGGGAGAGGCGGCGGCAAAGATTTTATTGTTTCACCGGCTGTTTTTGGCGTTCCTGATGGGAACGATTTTTTCCCTGGCCGGAACGGCGGCTCTGTATGTGCGCTGGCAGATAGGACCGGCGGTGGCGTGTCTGATCCGGGGCAGGAGAGGAAAAACGGGTAGAGAAGAGGCGGCGGAACCGGAATTTCAGATAGAACGGGAGAAGCTTATCGTCTTTAGCCGGGAACAGATAGGAGGAAGAACGTGAAAAAAAGAAGAAAGTTTCTATATCTCCTTTTGACGGTCTGCAGCGTACTGTGGCTGGCAGCGGGAGACGCCGCGCGGGCAGAGGAAGAGACGGACGCGGTGGAGGAGACGGAGGAAGGGGAAGATCATCCGGGGACGGAGGAAAAGCCGGAGCTGACAGAGTTGCAGATTCAGGGCAGGGAGGCAGGCGTTTTTCCGACAGCCGCAGGGGAAGCCATGCTTTACGAAGCCTGCGAAGGGGCAGATGTGCAGCTTACCTTCTGTATGAAAAAGGAGGAGGACTGGAACCCGCAAGAGCTGAAGCTGGAGCTTGTGGAACGGGAGAGCGGACGGAAGGTCTGGGAAGGAACCGGAGAGGATTCAGAAATAAACTGGGAAGAAATGGAAGAAACATTTCTCCATGCCGGTGTGCTGGAATTTGACGGGGAGCCTGACCGGGACGGCGTCTATCAGTTACGGCTTTCCTATGGAGAAAGCTGGGAGAGCCAGCCGTTCATTCTGGACCATAGAGCGCCCCGGATTCGGGTAGAACGCACGAAGCCGGTACGGATTCTGGACGGAGCGAGGACAGAACTGGAAGAGGGCGCGGCTCCGACGAAGGACTGTACTGCGTATTATAAAGACGACGTCCAGGTGATTCTTACCATCGAAGAAAAGTATGCCAGGCCTCTTTGGGAGGATGGGCTTCTGACGGGGCTTAAGGGTCTTAAAACCCGTGTCAACGGGGAGACGGAAGCGCTTCGCTGGGAGCAGACAGGGGAGGATACCTTTCGGGGAAGCATGACCCTTTCCGCAGAGCAGGCCTGGCGCTTTCAGAGCGTCTTTCGGGACGCGGCAGGCAACCGGGCAGAAGCAGAAGATAAGGAAACGCGGGCCTGCCTGGAGGAAGGGGGGTATGAGAGTCCGGGGCTTGTCATCGATCGGACCGGGCCGAGGGTAAGTCTTTCCTGGAACCGGGAACCGGAGATCGAGTATCAGGGACGGAGTTATTTTGCAGGGGCTGTGACGCTTTCGCTGGAGGTCTTCGATGAAAACCTCAGGCTGGGAGAGCTGCAGGCAGTGCTTTCCCGCCTGAGGGCAGAGGACAGCGCGGGCAGGGCAGTGACGGAAACCTCCCTTTCGGGCGTCCTGAAAGAATGGAATCCCGGGGAAATCCTGACAGGCAGCAGGACCTTTCTGCTTCCCATCTCCACAGAAGCCAATTACCGGATTCCTCTTAGCTTTACCGATCTGGCCGGGAACCCGGCTGTCTGGGCGGAATCGGGGAAAGAGATCGGTTCTGCTGCGCTTTGTCTGACGGTAGATGAGAAAGCGCCGGAGCTGCCGGAGTTTCGGGCGGTGCCTGGGGTTTTTGTGCCCTGTGCCCCCGGCGGCTGGCTGTTTTCCGCTTCTCCGGTGGAGCTGACGGTCAGCGGCAGGGACAGGACGGCGGGAATCCGGAGGCTTCGCTGTACGGTGACAGATGAGAAGGGGAAAAGCTCGATCCGAGAACAGACGCTGGAGCCGTCGGCCACTGGCAGTCTTACCTGGGTTTTTCCCGCAGAAGAAATGGGAGCGGACTTTAAAGGAACTCTGAAGGCAGAAGCCTGGGACTGGACGGGAAGACATTCGGAGAAGCTTCTGAACTGTGGGATAGAGAGCGAGGCCATGCATCAGAAAGCGGCGGAAAATCAACTGGCGATCCGCACAGCGCCCAGCCGGGTGGTGGACGGGCAGGCGTATTACAATACCGATGTGGAGCTAGAGCTGCAGGCGGCGGATTCATTTTCCGGTCTGCGGGACTGGACCATCCGAGCAGATGGAAGTGTGCGAAGCAGACAGACCTATGCCCCGGAAGCTTCGGACGCAGAGACGTATGGGGAAGAGCTTGTATACAGAGCAGCAGAGACGCTTTTGCTGGCTGCCGCGGATTATAATCATAATGGGGTGCGTGTAGAGTCGGAATTTACCGATCAGGCAGGACATAAAAGCCGGGCGGAAGTAAGCCTGTCCATCGATGTGACAAAGCCGGTGGTTACCGTGGCGTATGAAGAAAACCAGCCGGCCCATGGGAACTATTACCGGCAGCCCCGTACCGCGGTTGTAACCATCCGGGAGCGGAATTTCGATGAGCGGGATGTAAAATTCCGGATAACCGGGCCGGAGGGGGCGGCGCCTGTTGTAAGCGGATGGACACACAGCGGAAGCGGAGAAGCGGCGCTTCATACCTGCCGCCTTGTATTCGACAAGGACGGAGCCTATGCGTTTGGAGTGGAATTTCAGGATCTGGCCGGAAATCAGGCAGATTATGACCGGACAGACCGCTTTGTGATCGACTGCACCGCGCCGGAGCTTACGGTTACCTGGGATAACAGGGAAGCACGGAATGGGTTTTATTATAAAGAAAAGCGGACAGCCAGACTGGAGCTTCGGGAAGAACATTTTGATCCGGAGGAGTTTGATATCCGGGTGGAAACGGAGGAAGCAGAGGGCGGAAAGCCGCAGATTTCCCAGATTTCCGGCTGGAGCAGTCGGGGAGCGGTACATACGGCGTATGTGCATTTTACGGAGGACGGCGCCTATCGGCTCATCGTGACGGGAAGGGATCTGGCCGGGAATGAATTGAGCCGCTGGGAATCGGAGCGCTGTGTAGTGGATCAGACGCCGCCGGAGCTTGCGATCAGCGGCGTCCGTAACCATTCCGCCAACAACGGGGAGGTGCGCCCGGAGATCCGGGGCACAGACGCCCATTACGATCCGGCCGGGGAAACCATCTCCCTTAAGGGCTGGAAAAACGGAACGGTAAAGCTGTCCGGCAGTCTGAGCCGGAGCGGGGACGGAATGGAATACCGGCTGGAGGATATTCCCGGGGATCCGGATCGGGACGATCTGTATACTCTGCAGGCAGCTGTGACGGATCTGGCAGGCAACCGGAGCGAGGAAACGGTTTTATTTTCGGTAAACCGCTATGGTTCTGTCTATACGCTGGACGAGGCGACGGAAGGACTGGCGGGTGAAGGGGGAAGCTATTATACCCGGGAAGCGCCGGAGCCCGTGATTATCGAAACCAACGTGGATACACTGACCTTCCGGGAGCTGATCTGCAGCCGGAACGGCGAGTCCGAGATCCTTACGGAAGGAACGGATTATCAGGTCACAAAAAGCGGAGAGGAGGGCTGGCAGCAATATACCTGGCGGATTGGAAAAGATAATTTCAGGGAGGACGGGGTCTATGCGCTGACCCTGTATTCAGAGGATCGGGCCTGCAATGCCTCGGACAACCGAAGCAAAGGGAAACGGTTGGAATTTGCGGTGGATCGGACGGCTCCGGTGATTCTGGTTTCCGGAATCGAGGAGAACGGACGCTACCGGGAAGCCGAGAGGACGGTTTTACTGGACGTGGAGGACAATCTGGGACTTCGGGAAGTCCGTGTACGGCAGAACGGAGAACTGCGGATTCTGGAAGGCGACGAGCTTCGAAGGACAGAGGGGCGGTTACAGCTTTCCCTGACGGCCTCCGACGACTGGCAGGAGCTTTCTGTGGAAGCGGTTGACCTGGCAGGCAACCGGGCAGAAGGGAAAACCATTCGGTTTTTACTGACGCCAAGCCGCCGGATTCTGCTTTGGCAGAACCGGAAGCAGAGGGAAAATCTCCTCCCGGGCTTGACAATTCTGGCCGCAGGGGGTATCATAACAACGGTTTTTCTGTGCCGACAGAAGAGCCGGAAAAACACAAAGCAGAAAAGTGAAAATAAGGATTGACACAAAAGAATAGTTGTGTTAAGATATCATGGTGACAGAAAGCAGAGTATCCACTCTCACCTTAGCGCAGACGGCGACTCGGGTTTATGATTATCGAAGAAGCAGGTTTGAGAACAGCCTTGTGATTAGATATTTAAGTGGATAGTCTGACTATCCACTTTTTTTAGTTTTTTTCTTTCTTAGAAGGAGGGCACTACAATTAGCGATTTAATGATTAACGAACAGATCCGGGATAAGGAGATTCGCCTGATTGGCGCTGACGGAGAGCAGCTTGGCATCATGTCTGCAAGAGATGCGATGAAGATTGCCCGGGAAGCAGAACTGGACCTGGTAAAGATTGCACCGACGGCGAAGCCGCCTGTATGCAAGATCATTGATTACGGCAAGTACAAGTACGAGCAGGCGAGAAAAGAAAAGGAAGCCAAGAAAAAGCAGAGAACCATCGAGATTAAGGAAGTTCGTCTGTCACCGAATATCGAGGAGAACGACTTGAACACCAAGGTGGGCGCTGCCAAGAAGTTCATCCAGAAGGGTGATAAGGTAAAGGTAACCTTACGTTTCCGCGGAAGAGAGATGGCCCATGTACAGAAGACAAAGCAGATTCTCGATGTATTTGCGGAGAAGATGGCAGACGTCGCTGTAGTAGAGAAGGCTCCGAAGATGGAAGGCCGTCAGATGATGATGTTTCTGGCAGAGAAGCGTCAGTAAAATATGGAAATCAACCGCGGAAGCGGCAATGATTTGATAGAAATTTGGAAAAGGATACTAGGATAGGAGGAGTATATAAAATGCCAAAAATTAAGACAAGCAGAGCAGCTGCAAAGCGTTTCAAAGTAACAGGTACAGGCAAACTCAAGAGAATGAAAGCTTATAAGAGCCATATCTTAACCAAGAAATCTCAGAAGAGAAAGAGAAATCTCAGAAAAGCTACCATTACGGATGCAACCAACGTAAAGAGCATGAAGAAGATTCTGCCGTATCTGTAAGTTTCAGTACAGAACAGGCGGAAGTGAGAAGTTTCAAGGAGGAAAGAAGAAATGGCAAGAATTAAAGGCGGTTTAGGCGCTAAGAAAAGACATAACAGAGTATTAAAGCTCGCTAAGGGATACAGAGGAGCAAGAAGTAAGCAGTACCGTGTAGCAAAGCAGTCCGTGATGAGAGCACTGACCAGCTCCTACGCAGGAAGAAAAGAGAGAAAGCGTCAGTTCCGTCAGCTTTGGATCGCACGTATCAACGCTGCAGCACGTCTGAACGGACTTTCCTACAGCAAGTTCATGTATGGACTGAAGCAGGCTGAGGTTGAGCTGAACCGTAAGGTACTGGCTGACATGGCAGTAAATGATCCGGCTGGATTCGCTACTCTGGCAGAAGTTGCTAAGAGCAAGCTGGCATAAGACCGAACAAAGAGAGCGCATGATGCAGCCGCAGGCTGCGCATGACGCTCTTTCTTTTATGGAATATGGAGGTAAATGAAATGACAGAGATCACCATTATTTCCGGCTTCCTGGGAGCAGGAAAGACAACACTGATTAAGAAGCTTCTGGAAGAGGTATTCAAGGGCGAAAAGATCGTACTGATTGAGAATGAGTTTGGAGAGATCGGAATCGACGGCGGCTTCCTGAAGGAGGCGGGCGTACAGGTCAATGAGATGAATTCCGGTTGTATCTGCTGCTCTCTGGTGGGAGATTTCGGAACCGCTCTGAAGGAGGTCATCGACACCTACGCGCCGGATCGGATTCTGATCGAGCCCTCAGGCGTAGGCAAGCTGTCTGACGTTATGAAGGCAGTCCAGAATGTAGCAGGCCACATGGACGTGCATATCGACAGCTCCCTGGTAGTCGTAGACGGTAAGAAATGCAAGATGTATATGAAGAATTTCGGTGAATTCTTCAATAACCAGGTAGAACATGCAGGCACCATCGTGCTGAGCCGTACCCAGAGCATGACCGAGGAGAAGCTTCAGGAGGCTGTAACCATGCTGCGGGAGCACAATGCGAAGGCAACCATGATTACCACTCCCTGGGATCAGTTAAACGGCAGACAGATTCTGGATGCC
>CAKRTY010000023.1 GCA_934402125.1 uncultured Anaerosacchariphilus sp.
TATCATCCTTCATAGTGACTTTCACATGGCAACCCCAGTGTTTTGGATACTGCCCGGTAAAGCGGTCCGCCGGATGCACCGTCACCCGCTCCAGCAGGTTCTGCTTCAGGCTCTTCGACGCCGCAATTAAAACATCATTGAAGAAATGCCGGATGCTGCCTGAGGTGGGAAACCAGTCCACCACGGTCTCCTGCACCGTCTTTCCATCGGGGCCCTTCTTCGTCACAGTACGTCTTCGTCCGCCCTGGGCCGTATAATGGGCGTCCGCCTTCGCGTCAAAGGTCCAGTAGGGCAGATAGATCCCCTGCAGTTTCTCCTGCTGATACAGATGTTTCAGTTCCCCCGGAGCCAGCCAGCGGCCCTTCAGCCACTTGCGGAACAGCTCGCCCACCCGGTTCCTGTCAATCTGGAAGGGCAATACGCCGTCCGGGACAATGGCGTCCTCCTGCTTATCCGCCAGCACGTAGCTGGAGCCGCAGTAAGGACAGCAGGTGGTCGTGCTGTTGGCCGCTACCTCGATTTTCGCTCCGCAGCCCTTGCAAATCATAGTCTGGCTCTTCTTCTCTGTAGCCTTGATCGTTTTCATGGCATGACGGGTCAGACTGTGCTCCACAATCTTACTCTTTTCATTTTTTATCTTTGTCTCCGCTCCGCAATTGGGGCACTTGAGACTCTGAGAGGCGGCGTCAAATTCCATCACGCCGCCACAGTTTTCACAATAATAGATTTTGTTATCCATGGTTTCTACCGGTTTTATAATCCCATCTTCGCTTTCAGAGCCGCCAGCTCGTCATCTACATCGGATGTGCTTTCCGCGCTGTCATACTTTTTGGTCAGATCGTCAATGCCGCCCTCCTGCTTATTCAATTCGGATAATGCATTGGCCTCGTCCAGCATCTTATCTGCCTTCGCTTCCATTCTGTCAAAGGCAGCCATGGCGTCGCCTGCTCCTGCCACGCTGGAGCCAATCTTGTTCAGCTTCTCCTGGGTCTTAGCTACAGCCACCTTCGTCTTGATAGCGTCCCGTTTGGACTGCAGGTTTTCCAGATCCTTCACCAGCTTGTCATGCATCTCTTTCATCTGAGCTGCATTGGCAGCAGCCGCCTCATAAGACTTCTGAAGGCTTTCCTGCTTCTTCACCAGATCCGCCTTCTTTTCCAGGAACTGACGGGCGTCGTTCTCATTGCCTGCAAGGAGGGCTTTTTCCGCATACTTCTGCATTTTTTCGACCTCTGCTCCACACTCGTCCAGCTCTCTCTTCGCCTTCGTCTCAGCCGCCATCACTGCCGCCGTCTCAGCTTTCACCTTACCCAGATCGCTTTCCACTTCACGCAGATACTGATCGATCATCTTCTCCGGATCCTCTGCTTTATCCAGAAGCGCATTGATATTTGCCGACATGATATCCCCAAATCTTTTTAAAATGTTTGCCATTTTGTCCTCCTTCTGCAGATCGCGAAAGCTGTCTGCCCCTTAGTGATTATTATTATATTACAAAATCCGTCTGCTGTCATGCTTTTTCGTTCTTCTTAACAAAAGTTTAAATATTTACCCCTTGTCATATAGTTTTGAATACTATATAATAGAATCCGAGGTGATACCTATGACAATAGACAGCCAAAATCTTCTGGAGAGTATTCTGGAAAGCCTGGATCGGATTGATTACATTCATCCGGAGGACGTCCCCGGCATCGATCTCTATATGGATCAGGTGACCACATTTATGGACAGCCAGCTGAAAAGCTCCAAACGATACGAGGAAGACAAGATTCTGACTAAGACCATGATCAACAACTATGCCAAGAACCGTCTGCTTCCTCCGCCGGAGAAAAAGAAGTATTCCAGAGAGCATATGCTGCTCCTGATTTTTATTTATTACTTTAAAAATATCCTTTCTATCAGCGATATTCAGAGCCTTCTAACGCCGCTGACGGAAAAGTACTTCCATACAGACCATACATTGCAGCTGGATCACATCTACAACGAGGTCTTCTGTCTGGAAAAGGGACAGATCGAATCGTTAAAGGAGGATCTGATTCAGGGCTACCGTACCTCCGAGCAGGTCTTTTCCGACGCGCCGGAGGAGGATAAGGAATTTCTCCAGCTCTTCTCCTTCATCTGTTTGCTGAGTTTTGATGTGTATATGAAGAAAACGGTGATTGAAAAGCTGATCGATCAGCTTCCGAAGCCGGATAAGCATGAGAAAAAGAAAAAGGATACCCCATAAAAAAACTCCGGAACAAAAATTCCGGAGCTTTTTTTACATATTTTCCCGTTCCAGATACTTCTTATAGCTTGCCACCATCAACGCGATCTTGAAGGTCAGCGCGTCCTCAAATACCCGGATATCAAGGCCTGTGGTCTTCTGCAGCTTCTCCAGCCGGTACACCAGCGTATTGCGATGTACAAAAAGCTGACGGGCCGTCTCGGACACATTCAGGTTATTTTCAAAGAATTTCTCTATGGTAGATAAGGTTTCCTCATCAAAGGTATCCGGCGTATTCTCCTGGAATACCTCCCGCATAAACATCTCGCACAGCGGCTGGGGGAGCTGATAAATCAGCCGGCCGATGCCCAGGGTATGGTAAGCGCTCACCATGGACTCCGGATAGAAAATCTTACCTACCTCCAGCGCCATCTTGGCTTCCTTGTAGGACTTGGATAAATCGCGGATCTGGCTGACCATGGTTCCGTAGGCTACCCGGATCCGGGAGGTATCTTCGTCCGTGTTCAGCATTTTCGCCAGCATGACGGCCACCTCGTCCAGGGTCTCATAGGTATCTTCCTCACCGACAGACTTCACCACCACGATATTCTTCTGATCCACGGCGGTAATAATATCCTGGGATCTGGGCGCAAATACGCTCCGTACCGCCTCCAGCGCCATGACATCCTTTTCATCTCTGGTTTCAATGAGATATACCACGCGCATGGCCTCTGTCTGGATATGCAGCTTCTTTGCCTGGCTGTAGATATCCACCAGAAGCAGGTTATCCAGCAGAAGGTTCTGGATAAAGTTGTTGCGATCAAACCGCTCCTTGTAGGCCACAATCAGGTTCTGTAATTCGCTGACTGCCACCTTGCCAATCATATAGGCGTCGTCTCCGCTGCCTCTGGCCAGCAGGATATAGGCCAGGACACTCTCATCGTATGCTTTAAAGAAATGACAGCCCTGAAGATTCTGTCCTTCCGCCGGAGACTGGGCAAAGCTTTTTGCCATCTCCTGGGTAATGGCTGACGCGTCAAAGGTGGACGCAACCTGGCTTCCGTCTGTCTCCAGCACGCAGAGATCGATTCGCGTTATCCCCCGCAGCTCTTCCAGACTCGACTGTATCACCTGATGAGAAATCATATTCCTGTACCTCCGTCATTTCATTGGTTCGATTATACCACGCTCTGTTGATGTCTGGAAAGCCTTTTTTCGTCAAAATGCCCAAAAAATCGGTACAAAATGCCCTTAAAAAAATTTTTTAAAAAATTTCATTTTAGCGCTTGACATTTTCCCCAAGTGATGATACTATAATCTAGCGCGTTGCGCAAGAGATACAAACGCTGCTGTGGCTCAGTCGGTAGAGCGTCGCATTGGTAGTGCGGAGGTCACGGGTCCGATTCCCGTCAGCAGCTTGAAAAAAAAGAATCCTGTTTGTCAGGATTCTTTTTTTATGTTTTATTTTGCCGCATGGTCTGCTGCTTTATTCTGTCCCAGTGTGACCGTCACCGTTTTTTCTGCATACTGGCCATTCTCCTGGCTGCTGTAGGTGAGTTCCACCTGCTCGCCGGATTTGTAATAGGAAATCTGCTCCTTCAAATCCGCCAGGGCAGACACGCTGGTTCCGTCGAATTTGGTGATGATATCACCCTTTTGAAGACCGGCCTGTTCTGCTGCGCTGCCAGCCTCTACCGCTGTGATATAGACGCCCTTGGGCATATCATAAGCCTGTGCCACTTCACTGGTCACGTCCTGGCCGCTGATACCCAGAAAGCCCTGCTCGCCTTCAGCCGCCTTCTCGGTTCTTACCTGACGGTTCATCAGGTTCTCAATAATATCCACCACATCGTCCACCGGAATCGCATAGCCCATACCCTCTACACTGGTTTCCGAATATTTCGCAGAGTTAATTCCAACTAACTGTCCGGACAGGTTCAGAAGCGCACCGCCGCTGTTGCCCGGGTTAATCGCCGCATCCGTCTGAATCAGCGTATTGGTTGTATTTTCGATGGTAACCTCACGGTTCAGGGCACTTACAATGCCCGTCGTCACGGACTGACCATAGCCCAGTGCGTTACCAATGGCTACTACCTGCTGTCCCACCTGCAGATCCGAGGATTTTCCAATCTCAATGATCTTGATAGCGGAAAGCGTATCCTCCGACAGATCCTTCAGGTTTACGGCAATGACCGCAATATCATGATCCGCGTCCGTTCCCTTCACCGTGGCCTTTGCCACACTTTCATCTGCGAAACCTACGCTCAGCTCCTGAGCGCCGCTGACCACATGGTTATTGGTAACCATCAGAAGCTCCGTATCCGTCTTGCCGATGATAATGCCGGAACCGCTGCTCTCGCTCTCATAAGCCTGGGGCTGGCCGAACAGGCTCTGCATCTCCTGGACGCTCTTATTGGTAATCGCCACCAGGGAGGGCATGGCCGCCTCCGCGATAGCGGACACACTGCCCTCAGAGGTACCGGAGCTTCCGGAATCCGAGGAGCTGCTGACTGCGCTGGCCACGTTCAGCTCTGCCTTATCCGCCGCGGTCACTGCTCCCCCATTTGCCTTATGATACAGATAATTGCTGCCCTGAAAGGCTGTGCTTGCCAGCACGCCAAAGGCCAGGGCCGTCGCTACAAATTTACTTCCTTTTTTTATGCTTCTCATATAAAAGACCTCCTCAAATCAGGTTTTTCTTCCTTTCATTTGACGAGGTCATTATATCTTATATCTGTGATGTAATTGTGGTGCTTTTATGTCGCAACTGTGGTGTTTCTATGTTTTTTCTGTGTTCTATTCCTCTTCGGAGGCTCCCGCCACATAGTCAAACAAGGTCTTTGCGTCCTGATAACGTCCCGGATCCCCGTCCTGCATCAGTACCGCAATATAGGTTCTGCCCTCGATCTCCGCGGCAGCCACCAGACATTTCACGTCATTAAAGCTGCCTGTCTTCATACCAATGGCATTTTCATAATACTGACTGCCGGAGGGCTGAATCAGCTCATTGGTATTCTTATAGGTCAGATCCAGGTTGTCGAAAAGAGCACGGTAAGAGCTGGCTCCGCAGAGCTTCTTAATCGTGTCATTTTTCAGACAGGCCCTGGCTATGCGGACCATATCCCTGGCGCAGCTGTACTGACCGTCAGCCTGATCTCCGTCCGGAGTCAGGAAGCTGGAATTCTCCAGATTCAACTCCGTTCCCAGATCCTTTTCCGCATCCAGAAAGGCCTTCAGGGCGTCGTCCACGGACGCTTCATCATTGCCGAGAATCTTCCGTCCGGTATAGGTTGCCAGCGCATAGGCCGCGTCGTTGCCGGAGGGAACCAACATGGCCCCCAGGAAGGTTTCCACCGTTCCGGTCGTTCCCACCTTCAGACTGGCGTTGGACGCCTTGTCGCTGATACGGGTAATCTCTTCGCCCGCCGTCATTTTTTCCGCCGGATCGCAATAATTTAACACCGTCAGGGCCGTCATCAGCTTGGTGGTGCTGGCCGGTACAGCCTGATCGTTTCCGCTCTTTTCATAGAGAATCAGATCATCATCCACAGAAAACAGCACGGCTGCTCCCGCTTCCAGGGAAAGCTCCGGCATAGTCTCTGCCACCTGAAGCTGCTTTGCCGCTTCCTCTGCCAGGCGCTTTGCCTCAGCCTCTTCCGCTGCCTTCTGCGCCTCAGCGGCCTTTCTGGCCTGCTCTTCCTCCTGAATACGTACTTCCTTCACATGGGCAATCTCCAGCCGGGTGCCCTGTACCATGACCGGAAGTAACATCAACAGAAATAAAAGCTCCAGCTCCAGACGCACCGGCGCCGCCACCTGATGACCCCGGGAACGCTTTACCGTAGCCATTCGCTCGATTCCCGCAATATTCATACACAGCAGCCCAAACAGGAAATAGCCCAGAAAGCTGCCAAACAGCGCCCACAGAACGTCGTCCAGACGCACGGTCATAGCGGGCATAAACAGCTGAAATACCTCGATAAAAAGCGCGGCGCTTCCGCACAGGGACAGCACCTTGCCCGGATTCCGGCTCCGCCGGAATAAAAACGGCACCAGGAAGCCTATGGGGATATATTTCAGAAACGCCCCAAACAGAGCGCCCACACCGCTCTCCTTCACCATGCGCACCGTTCCCACCACAGGAATCAGATTCATTCCCGGAAATGAGGGCTTCAGGGAAAATCCCAGAGCCGGGCTCACGGACGCGGAAAACAGGGTCAGAAGCCACCAGGCCAGCACTGCCATTCCGGCTTCGTGAGCCACCGGCACCCGCATCCGGCCGCCTCGGTACAGCAGCCGGAGCAAGCCCCGGTAAATCACATATACAAGCAATCCTATCAGAAAATAGGGTTTGATACTTCCGAAATATCCTGCCAAAAAACCCCCTCCTTCTTTAGTTCAGAATGAATTTCTTTAGTTTTCGGCGAATCCGTTGGAGAGCATTGTCTATGGATTTGGGAGTTTTTCCCATTTTTTCAGCAATCTGAATGTAATTTTCTCCATTCAGATACCGTTCCAATATGGTATTCTCCATAGGACTTAAAAGCGCCTCGATCCGTACCTGCAGATTCTCCGCGGACTCCTGATCGATCAACAGCTCCTCCGGGCTTTTCCCCCGGGGGCCCTCCCCTGCGGCGTCCAGTCCCTCCGTCAGCTCCACATAGCTGTTCAGAGGCGTATGCTTCTGCCGGGAAGCAGCCTGAATCGCCGTGTAGATCTGGCGGGAGATACACAGCTTCGCAAAGGCCCCAAAGGCTGTCTCTTTTTCCGGCCGGTAATCCCGGATCGCCTTAAACAGTCCCAGCATTCCCTCCTGAATCAGATCGTCGCTGTCGCCGCCTATGAGGTACAGGGTCCGGGCTTCCCGCCGCACCTGCCCCTTATAGCGCTCGATCAGAAGATCCATACATTCCGGCTCACCGGCACGAATCCGTTCTATCAGCTCTTCATCTGACTGTGTCTCATTCTTTATCATATATTATTTCTTCATTCTCTGCCGTACAATCTCGTAGGCCAGCACTCCCGTTGCCACAGAGGCGTTCAGGGAATCAATATTTCCTTTCATGGGGACTGACGCGATGAAGTCGCAGGACTCCCGCACCAGACGGCTGACGCCCTCCCCCTCATTTCCGATAACCAGACCGATGGGGCCGGTCAGGTTCAGGTCGTACATGGTCTCGCCGCCCATATCGGCGCAGACGAACCAGAGTCCCTGCTCCTTTAACTCCTTGATGGTATTGGTCAGGTTGGTAACCTTCGCCACAGGTGTGTAGTTGATAGCTCCTGCTGAGGCTCTGGCCACTACTGCTGTCAGGCCTGCTGCCCGGCGCTTGGGAATAATGACCCCATGGGCGCCTGCCAGGTTGGCTGTACGGATAATGGCTCCCAGGTTGTGGGGATCCTCGATATCGTCCAGAAGAATCAGGAAGGGATCCTCCCCCTTCTCCCTGGCATCCGCCAGCATTTCGTCCACCGTACTGTAATCGTAGGCCGCAGCCTGGGCAATGACGCCCTGATGATGGCCGGTGGAGGACATCTGATCCAGACGCTCCTTGGTCACGAAGTTCACGATGGTATCGTGCTTTCTCGCTTCCCGCTTGATGGTATTGATACTTCCGTCCTGACAGCCGTCCTGCACAAACAGCTTATCGATGGTCTTGCCGGAACGAAACGCCTCAAGCACCGCATTTCTTCCTTCTATGGTCAGTTCTTCGTAATTCATTTATTCCAGTCCTTTCTTCACAAGCTCCAGAATCCGCTCCATACGGCCTGTGAGATAGAGATAGCCCATCAGCGCTTCAAAGCCTGTGGCCCGGCGGTAATCCGACATGGTAGCGTGCTTCGCCATGGTGGCGGAATTGGCGTTGCGGCCCCGCTTAAAGACCTGCATTTCCTCCTCTGTCAGCTCCTCCTTGATGCGCTCCAGAGAAGCCGACTGGGCTCCCGCGTTCACCAGAGTACTGGCTTCCTTGTGAAGCCGGTTGGCCTGGGCGTTGCCCCTTCCCACCAGAAGGGAACGGATTACCAGCTCATAAACGGCGTCCCCGATATAGGCCAACACCAGAGGCGAATAGGTCCGGACGTCCACATCCGGAAGCTCCCAGTTCTCCTTCAGGGCGCTCATCAGATCCATTATGCTCTTTTCCATTTAACGCCCTCTCGTGTATCCTCCAGAACAATACCCTTGCTAAGAAGCTCTGCGCGGATCTCGTCGGCCCGGGCAAAGTTCTTCTCTTTTCTGGCCTGCTGACGCTCTGCAATCAGCGTCTCGATATCGGCATCCAGAAGCTCTTCCTTCTTGTCCACTACCAGACCCAGAATATCGCACAGGGTCTTCAGGCGATCCAGGCATTTCTGCAGATAAGACTTGCTGTTCTCTGCGCTTGTGTGGGTATTCAGGTATTTTACCAGCTCAAAGATGGCCGCAATGGCGTCCGCCGTATTGAAGTCATCGTCCATGGCTTCGTCAAATTTCTTTACATACTCCTCGGACGCGTCATAGTGAGCGGTTTCGCTCTCGGTCATGCTGTCGTCCTTGGCGTTGGCAATCAGATGCTTCAGGTTGTCCGCCGCAGTCAGGATTCGATCCAGGCTGGTCTTGGAAGACTGCATCAGATCGGCACTGAAGTTTAAGGGACTTCTGTAGTGGGCGCTCAGCATGAAGAAACGGAGCACCTGCGGATCGTATTTCTCGGTAATCTCTCTTACGGTAAAGAAGTTGCCCAGGGACTTGGACATTTTCCGGTTGTCAATGTTCAGGAAGCCGTTGTGCAGCCAGTAGTGGGCGAACTCCTTTCCGTTGCAGGCCTCGCTCTGGGCAATCTCATTTTCATGGTGTGGGAAAATCAGATCCTCGCCGCCGGCATGGATATCAATCTGTTCGCCCAGATATTTTTTGGACATGACAGAGCACTCGATGTGCCAGCCCGGACGTCCCTCGCCCCAGGGTGACTCCCATGCGGGCTCTCCTTCCTTTTTGGGCTTCCAGAGTACGAAATCCAGCGGATCCTCTTTTTCATTCTCGCCGGATACCAGAAGGGAACGGTTGCCGCTTCTGAGATCGTCCAGGTTCTTGTGGGACAGCTTGCCGTAGGGAGTAAACTTTCTGGTGCGGAAATATACGGTTCCGTTCACCGCGTAGGCATAGCCCTTGTCAATCAGATCCTGAATCATCTCAATCATGCCCGGAATCTCCTGGGTAGCCAGCGGATGCGTGGTGGCCGGCTTTACGTTCATGTCAGCCATATCCTTTTTGCATTCCGCGATATAACGCTCGGAAATCTCGTTTGCAGGCACGCCCTCTTCGATAGCCTTCTTGATAATCTTGTCGTCCACGTCTGTGAAGTTGGATACATAATTTACTTCATAGCCCTTGTACTCCAGATAACGGCGTACGGTGTCGAATACGATCATCGGACGGGCGTTGCCGATGTGAATAAAATTATATACGGTAGGTCCGCATACATACATTTTTACCTTGCCCTCCTCCAGAGGGACAAACTCTTCCTTGCTTTTTGTCATTGTATTATACAGCTTCATGTTTTTTCTCCTTCTTTTTTTCCTCTTTTTCTTTTTTCTTCTCGGCTTTTTTCGCCGCCTTTTGTCTCTCTTTCTCTTCCAGCTCAGACAACTGCCGGTTCAGATCCGCGTTTTCCTTACGCAGCGCCATCAGCTCTTCCATAACCGGATCGGGCAGGTTGACCTGATCCATATCGCTTCTGGGTACCTTTACATTGTCCTGCTTCACAATACGTCCCGGCACGCCTACTACCGTGCAGTTGGGCGGCACCTCCTTCAGCACCACCGATCCGGCTCCAATCTTGGAATTCTCCCCGATGGTAAAGGAGCCCAGAATCTTTGCTCCCGCGCTGACCATGACGTTGTCCTCCAGGGTCGGGTGCCGCTTGCCCTTCTCCTTGCCGGTTCCGCCCAGGGTAACGCCCTGGTAGAGGGTTACATTATCACCGATAATGGTGGTTTCTCCGATGATCACGCCGGAGCCATGGTCGATAAACAGTCCTTTTCCGATCGTAGCTCCCGGGTGAATCTCGATCCCCGTCTTTCTTCTGGAACGCTGGGAAATCCATCTGGCCCAGAAATAATGTCCGTTCTGATAAAGCTTATGCGCCACCCGGTAGTTCAGGATCGCCCAGAAGCAGGGATACAGAAGCACCTCTGCCGACGTCTTGATGGCCGGGTCCCGTTCCCGAATCACCTGGATTTCTTCGTTGATATATTTCATGATTCCCATGATATTCCCCTTTGATCATAACAGATTTTTTTGAAATATGGAATAAAAAAAAGGATTCTGACATCTCCTGTTAAGAGACGAAAGAATCCGCGGTTCCACTCTTTTTAAAAGGCTCTCTGCCTTTTCCCTTTTTCCGCGTAACGTGCGGTTCTCCCGTACCCGGCTTGCAACGGCTTACCGCCCTTTGTTCACCGGATCAGCTCCCGGATGCACTTCGTCCGTTCCTCCCGCGAAAGCTGCTCGCAGCCAATGACAGCTTTTCTCTGACGCTTCGGACGCGGATTACTTTTCCGTTCCCTGCCTTTTTCTTATCCTTTTATAGAATATGCAAAAAATGCCCGTTTGTCAAGCCTTTGCAAATAATTTCAGGAAATATTCCTGTTTTTCTTCGAGGCCCTCTTACACCAGCTCATTCAGATAGACACCGTTCACCACACGCACCTGCATGAGCTTCCGGATCGCCGCCTCCCTGATACCCGGAAGCTCCTCTGCCCCCAGCATACCAAAGAGAAAGCTGCCCAGATCCGCAATCGAAATGACAAGCTCCGGCTCTGCGTCGCTGCGGGTAAGGCTGCTGCCCTCCTCCGTAAAGCTCCAGCAAAATACGCCGTCATTTTCCGGCAGAATCGGATCCGCAACGCGAAGCGTCAGACTCTGTGGCTTCTCTGCGCCAATCGGAGCCACGAACCGCGCCATGTCCACCAGCCGGACCATCATAGGCGTACTCTCCCATTCCGGCCAGTCGATGTGACGCTTCCGATATGCTTCGTCCTTTTCCACGAACAGATCGTAGCCCTCCGCCAGTTCATCCGGGGTCAGATCTGCCAGACTCTCCTCGTCGTCATTTCCCATCAGCCGGAAATCGAAGGGCGTGTAAATGGCCTCGTCTGCCGGCATCAGAAAGGTAAAGGGCAGCCCGTCCGCGTACATGTCCCCAAGAG
>CAKRTY010000024.1 GCA_934402125.1 uncultured Anaerosacchariphilus sp.
GTCTGTCTCTACCAGGCACAGCAGTTCTTTGGGCTTTCCAAGGCTTCCGGAAGCCTCTATCAGCGCTTTCCCGCTGCCGCCCGGAACCTTCCTCCAGGGGAGCCCGGAGGCTGTCAGAGCGGCCTCCAGCGCCTCTGTGTGGGACGTCTGTATGATCAGTCCTTTCAGCATTTTCGAAAAACTCCTTTACCTTCGCCCCATTTTCGGCTAAAATAATTAGTAGCTATGGATTTTAACAAAACGGAGGAATACACATTATGGCACAGCATCCTGTAGTTACATTTGAAATGGAAAACGGCGACGTCATCAAAGCAGAGCTTTATCCCGAGGTCGCTCCCAACACCGTCAACAACTTCATCAGCCTGGTAAAAAAGGGCTTCTATAACGGCCTTATCTTCCACCGGGTAATCAACGGCTTCATGATCCAGGGCGGCTGCCCGGACGGCATCGGAACCGGCGGACCGGGCTACTCCATCAAGGGCGAGTTCTCCCAGAACGGCGTTGCCAATGATCTGGCCCACACGCCCGGCGTCCTGTCCATGGCCCGCGCCATGCATCCGGACTCCGCAGGCTCCCAGTTCTTTATCATGCATAAGACCAGCCCTCATCTGGACGGCTCTTACGCAGCCTTCGGCAAGGTCATCGAGGGGCTTGACGTGGTAGACAAGATCGCCACCACCCGGACGGATTTCCGCGACCGTCCCATGACCCCCCAGGTTATGAAATCCGTAACCGTAGACACCTTCGGCGTGGACTATCCAGAACCGGAAAAGCTGTAATACGATACAGGACGGAAGCCTTTCAGAGCTCCGTCCTGTTTTTTATCTTCTTAAAATATTCTTTGATCTGCTTCTCATACCCATTGTCGGACAGTTCGTAAAACTTCTCCCCCAGCACCTCGTCGGGCAGATACTGCTGCTCCACATAATGATTTGGGTAATCATGGGCGTATTTATAGCCGGTGCCGTGGCCCATTTGCCCCGCCCCCGGATAATGGGCGTCCTTAAGATGAGGCGGCACACTGGTACGCCTGGTTTTTACGGACTCCATGGCCTTCGCAATGGCGTTGACCGCCGAATTGCTCTTGGGCGCGCAGGCCACATAAGAAGCTGCCTGGGCCAGGATAATCTGAGACTCCGGAAAACCGATCCGCTCCACAGCCTGGGCCGCGGACACAGCCACCGTCAGCGCCATGGGATCCGCGTTGCCCACATCCTCCGACGCGCAGATCATAATTCTCCGGGCGATAAACCGCTCATCCTCCCCGGCATAAATCATTTTCGCCAGATAATACACCGCCGCGTCCGGATCGGAGCCACGCATGCTCTTGATAAAGGCGGAAATGGTATCGTAGTGATTGTCCCCGGTCTTGTCGTAGCGCACCGTCCGCTTCTGGATACACTCGGACATTACCTCCAGCGTCAGGTGAATCCTCCCGTCCCCGGAGGGCTCCGTGGTCATCACGCCCAGCTCCACCGCGTTCAGGGCTGCCCGGGCGTCGCCTCCGGCAATATCCGCCAGAAAATCCGCCGCCTCGTCGGTGATATCCGCTTGATAGGCTCCCATCCCCCGTTCCGTATCATAGACTGCCCGGTGGATCAGCTCCCGGATATCCGCCTTTTCCAGCGGCTTCAGCTCGAAAATCACAGACCGGGATAACAACGCCCCATTTACCTCAAAATAAGGATTTTCCGTGGTGGCGCCAATGAGAATCACCGTACCGTCCTCCACAAAGGGAAGCAGGTAATCCTGCTGTCCCTTATTGAAGCGGTGGATCTCATCTACAAACAGAATGGTTTTCCGCCCATACATTCCCAGGTTATCCTTGGCCCGGCTCACCACCGCCTCCATATCCTTCTTACCGGCTACCGTGGCGTTGAGCTGGGTAAAATCTGCCTTGGTCGTATTGGCGATCACCCGGGCAATGGTGGTCTTGCCGGTACCCGGCGGCCCGTAAAAGATCAGGGAACTCAGCTTATCCGCCCGGATAGCCCGGTAAAGCAGCTTGTCCTTTCCCAGGATATGCTTCTGTCCCACGATCTCGTCCAGCGTCCGGGGCCGCAGGCGGGACGCCAGCGGCGCCTCCTGCTTCCTGGTCGTTTCCCGCATATAATCAAATAAATCCATCTGTACCTCACTCCTATTCCAGAATCAGTTCGTCCGCAGTCACAAACTCGTACCCCTCCCGCCCCAGAAGATCCACCAGCCGGAGGGCTGCTTCCACTGTGGTCTGATAAGAATCGTGCATCAGAATCACATCATTTTCCTCTACCTGGGATAAAACCTCCCGGACAATCCGCTCCGTGTTCTTACTCTTCCAATCCAGGGTATCCAGCGTCCAGAATACCGGAATCATCAATACCTGACATTCCAGCTCCTTATTCCAGCTTCCGTAGGGCGGACGCACGTATTCCACTTGCTGTCCGGTGATGGCGGTAATGGCGCTGCTGGTGTCCTGAATCTCCGCGCAGGCCTCTTTTAAGGGCAGACTGTTCACGTCCACATGGTAAAAGGTATGATTGCCGATGAGATGCCCTTCCTCATGCATGCGCCGGATTATCTCCTCCCGGCCTTCGATATTCTCGCCCAACAGGAAAAAGGTCGCCTTTACTCCACGCTTTGCAAGGCCGTCCAGAAGCTGCTCCGTATAGTAGGGGTGGGGCCCGTCGTCAAAGGTCAAGGCAAGCCGCTTTGTCTCCCGGCCCGTCGGAGCCACCGGATCCGCTTCTGCGCTTCTGACCGCGTCCGATCCGGTCCGGGCCTGCTGCCCGGCCTCCTGATTTTTACGCCAGAAAAAAGCGCTCAGCACCAGCATAAGCCCCAGAAGCCCCTTCCGGAGTCCCCGCTTCCATTCCGGATTTCTCCTGCTTCTTCTATCCACGGCCGCCCTCCCGGTTTGCTTTTACTGTAATATATGCCGGAAGAGCAGGCATAGAATCCTACTCCTTCAGGATTTTCTCTGTGAGTCCCTCAAATTCCGGACGCAGCTTCCGCTTCATCTGATTTGCCAGGAAATAAATCAGTACCGGAATCAAGAGGTTATTTCCTGCCTCAGAATCCATTCCCACAATCCAGTACAGCAAAGCTACCGCGCCAACCACATCCAGCCCCAGTATTTTCAGATATGCGGTCTTTCTCATCTGGGTCATATCCTTCAGAAGACCGGTCAGCCAAGGCTCCACCACATCAGAAAGCGCCAGATAGCCAATTACAAAGATACCCAGCAGCACCTCAAAAATCCGCATATTGATATTTTTTGTAACCAGGGCATACGCCACATAGCCGAGCACGATCACGGTCATCCCGATGATAATCCCTGTGGTCAGCCGCTGCGCCGCTTTTTTCTTCGCCTTCATCTCTTCTGTGTTTTCCATATTTTTCCTTCTCCTTTTGCAAGCTCTCTGGCTCTCAGTGTACCAGAAAAAAATAATCCTTGCAAGTTCCGGGAGAATGTCTTACAGTTATCCTAATCTTTTTTGTCAGGAGGTAATTTCCATTGATTCCTAAGGATCCCATTATGCTTTTAAGCTGGATCAACACACAGCTTCGCGATCACTACGCATCCCTGGACGACCTGTGCCGTTCCGAAAACCTGGAACGCAGCGCCATCGAGGCTTCCCTGGCCTCTGTGGACTACGTCTACGATTCAGACACCAATCAGTTTACCTGATTCTTTTTACCAACTGTGTATCAAAACAATGAGGGGAGCGCCTGACGGCACTCCCCTCATCATGCATGGGTTTTGTTGGGTTTTCTTTTTTATTCCGGAATCTTGGACATGGCTGCTTCGTCGCAGATCACGGTTACATTCGGATGGAACTGAATGATAGAAGCCGGAACCTCCGGTGTTACCTCGCCGTAGAAAGCCTTGGCAACGATATCTGCCTTGTCTGCGCCTGTAACTACCATCAGAATCTTCTTCGCGGACATGATGGTTCCGATTCCCATGGTATATGCCTGTCTCGGCACATCGTCGATGGACTCGAAGAAGCGCTTGTTGGCCTCAATGGTCATCTCAGTCAGGTCTACGCAGTGTGTCTCTTTATCAAAGAAGCTGTTCGGCTCGTTGAATCCGATATGTCCGTCATGGCCGATACCCAGAAGCTGAACGTCGATTCCGCCAAGCTCCTGAATCAGAGCCTCGTATCTCTTGCTCTCCTTCTCCGGATCCGGCTCGGTTCCGTCCGGTACGTTGGTACGGCTGGGATCAATGTTGATTCTGCTGAACAGATGCTTGTTCATGAAGTAGTAGTAGCTCTGGTCATTGTCATGATCCAGTCCTCTGTATTCGTCAAGGTTCACGGTAGCAGCCTTGGAGAAGTCTACCTCTCCGTTCTTGCACCACTCAGCCAGGCAGTCATAGATGCCGATGGGGGTGGATCCGGTAGCCAGTCCCAGAACGCTGTCCGGTTTCGCGATCACCTGTGCCGCCAGAATATGTGCTGCCATTCTGCTCATTTCTTCGTAGTTCTTTACTTTGATAATATTCATGGTAATTCCCTCCTGAAATCAGATTCCTGTACCTGTACGGCATCGCTCTCTCCTGACGCGACGCCCTCAATATTTTTATATTAACAATGGGGAAACCGGGTGTCAATCCTATTACCAATTTGTACAAATTATTTGTTTTTTTGTGATACTTCGTAAGAATTCCACACAAAGCAAAAGCGATACAACACAATACGGGCAGTTTTCCATATCCACAGATATGAAAAACTGCCCGTATCTTTTACAACTTCTTACTCTTCGCCTTCTGCAGCTGCCTCTGCCTCCGCGGCGCGCTCTGCAGCCATTTCCTCATTGTAGTGGTCTGCATGAAGTACCGCACGCTCTGCGTCCATCTCATCTGAGGAGTCATCATCCTCCGGCATGATCTTGATCAGACCCTGCTCCAGCTCCTGGATAGCAATGGACAGCGGCTTCTTGCCCTTGCCGTCTACGAACGGCTCCTCGCCGCCGATGATCTGACGGGCACGCTTGGAGGTTGCCAGCACGATGGAATAACGGCTGTTGACTACCGGAGTTTCGCCCTCCTCTACCTCGCTGTTTACGACTTTCATTAAATCGGAATATGACGGATGTAACATAGCTTCACCTTAACCTTTCTGAAATTTGCTGATATCATTTCTAATGCTGTTTATAAGCTCCAGATTCCGGGAAACACGGCTGTGCTCGCCCTGGATAATCTGATGTACCTGTGTAACACAGGCGTCTAAATCATCATTGATGATGAAATAATCATACTGTTCAATGCCCTCTGCTTCCTCTGCAGCCCGGGACAGGCGGTTCTCCACCACCTCCATGCTCTCGGTGCCGCGTCCCACCAGACGGTTCTTCAGCGTATCCGCGTCCGGCGTGGATACAAACAGCAGCAGCGTGTCGGGAAAACGCTTCTTAATCTGCAGCGCGCCCTGAATCTCTATCTCCAGGATCACGTCCTTTCCCTTTGAAAGCTGCTCCTCCACATAGGCCTTCGGGGTTCCGTAGTAATTCCCCACATAGCAGGCATGCTCAATCAGGGCATCCTCCGCTATCATCTGTTCGAATTCTTCTTTGGTCCGGAAAAAATACTCTCTTCCGTCCACCTCGCCCTCTCTGGGGCTGCGGGTTGTAGCGGAAACTGACAGGGCGTACTGATCATAGCGGCCCACCAGTTCCTTCATCAGGGTTCCTTTTCCTGCTCCTGAGAAGCCGGACACTACCAGTAAAATTCCTTTTCTGTCCATGCTGCTCTCCTTACTCGATATTCTGTATCTGTTCCCGGACCTTCTCAATTCCGGTCTTCAGCTCAATAGCATGATTGGAAATCTCCAGATCATTGGCCTTGGAAAGAATCGTATTGGCCTCCCGGTTCATCTCCTGGGCGATAAAGTCCAGCTTCCGGCCTACGCTTTCCTTCTCCTCCAGCGTCGCCCGGGTATGCTCAATGTGGCTTCGGAGTCTCACGATCTCCTCGTCCACGCAGATCTTATCCGCAAAAATCGTCACCTCGGTAGCGATACGGCTTTCCTCGATCTGGGTATCCGCAAGCAGCTCCTTCACCTTATCCTCCAGCTTCGCCCGGTACTCTGCCACGATCTGCGGGGAACGCGCCTCCACGTAATCCACATGGGCCAGCAGCTCATCAAGCTTGGCTCCCAAATCCCGCTTCAGGTTCGCGCCCTCGGTCACACGGGTCGCTACGAACTGCTCGCAGGCGCCCTTTAAGGCCTGCTCCAGCAGCTTCCAGAGCTCTTCCTCGTCGTCCTGGACCTCTTCCATCACCAGAACCTCCGGATACCGGGACAAAGCCCCGACCTTCACATCCTGATCCAGACCGAAATCCTCCGCCATCTGCTTCAGATACTTCATGTATTCCGCAGCGATTTCCTTATTATAATGAAGCGCCACATTGGTCTCGGACAGATCCTCATAGGTGATGAAGACGTCCACCTTGCCTCGCTGGATATAAGTCTTCAGAAGACTCCGGATGGCAGATTCAAAATAATTCAGTTTCTTCGGCATCTTAATGGCCACGTCCAGATATCTGTGGTTGACGGACTTCATCTCCACCGTCATTTTCCGATCCCCTTCGGATATCTCACACCGGCCAAAGCCAGTCATACTCTTTACCATAATTGTTACTCTCCGCTCCGCAATGCAAGCCTGAGAATGCTGCGCATTCCGAAATTTTGCACTGCTCATTTGGATTTTATTGTAGTTGAATTTTTTCCACATGTCAAGTATACTGATCTAAAAAGCTTTTGAAGGAGGCCGTTTTCATGGCATTTGACGGAATTACAGTATCCTGTCTCCGAAAGGAGCTGGCAGAAACCCTCACCGGCGGGCGCATTACCAAAATCGTCCAGTCCGAGGCGGACGAGCTCCTGCTTACCATAAAAAATAACGGGGAGCAGTACCGGCTGCTGCTGAGCGCCTCAGCCAGCCTGCCCCTGGTCTATCTGACCGATAAAAATAAGCCCGCGCCCATGACTGCGCCGGGCTTCTGTATGCTGCTCCGGAAGCACCTGGGCGGCGGACGGATCGTAGCGGTGACCCAGCCTTCCCTGGAGCGGATTCTCCATTTTCAGATTGAACACCTGGACGAAATGGGCGATCTCTGCCGGAAGACCCTCATTGTGGAGCTGATGGGCAAGCACAGCAATCTGATCTTCTGTAAGGAGGACGGCATGATTCTGGACAGCATCAAGCATGTGTCCCTGGCCGTCAGCTCGGTCCGGGAGGTTCTGCCCGGCCGCCCTTACTTTATCCCCCATACCCAGGACAAGCTGGATCCCCTGACCTGTCCCCCCCGGGAAATGGTAGCTGCTATCTGTGAAAAGCCTGTACCGCTGGCCAAAGCCATCTACACCACCCTGACCGGTTTTTCCCCTGTGATAGCGGAGGAGCTTTGCTTCCGGGCCTCCCTGGAATCCGCCCGTCCCGCGGGCGCTCTTGAGGATGCGGAACGGGAAATGCTGGAGCACCAGCTTCTGCGCCTCGTGGAGAGCGTTCAGGCCGGTGATTTCGAGCCCCATATTTATTATAAAGAAGGAAAAGAGCCTGTAGAATTCTCCGCGGTTCCCCTGACCCTGTATGGGGATCTGGAGACAGACTCCTTTTCCTCTGTGTCCGCCCTTCTGGAGACCTACTACGCCTCCAAAAATACCCTGACCCGCATCCGGCAGAAATCCTCGGATCTGCGCCGGATCGTCCAGACTGCCCTGGAGCGGAGTCGCAAGAAATACGACCTGCAGAGCCGCCAGCTCTCGGATACGGAAAAACGGGAAAAGTACAAGATCTGGGGTGAGCTGATTCACACCTACGGCTACGGCGTGCCGGAAGGCGCCAAATCCATGCAGGCGCTGAATTATTATACCAACGAGGAAATCACAATCCCGCTGGATCCCACTCTGTCCGCCCAGGAAAACGCCAAAAAGTATTTTGACAAATACGGTAAGCTCAAGCGTACCTTTGAAGCTGTAACCACGCTTCTGGCAGAAACCGGGGCAGAGGTGGAACATCTGGAATCCATTCAGACCTCACTTGACATGGCTCTTTCCGAAGAGGATCTGGTACAGATTAAGGAAGAACTGGTGGAATCCGGTTATATCCGCAGAAAGGGCGGCGGCAAAAAGGTGAAAATCACCTCCCGCCCCTACCATTATATTTCCAGCGACGGCTTTGATATCTATGTGGGAAAAAATAATTATCAGAACGAGGAGCTGACCTTCCAGCTTGCCACCGGCAACGACTGGTGGTTCCACGCCAAAGGCGTACCCGGATCCCATGTCATCGTGAAAACCAACGGTCAGGAGCTTCCGGACCGGACCTTCGAGGAAGCCGGACGGCTGGCCGCCTACTATTCCAAAAACCGGGGCGGCGATAAGGTGGAGATCGACTATGTCCAGAAGAAGCAGGTCAAAAAGCCCGGCGGTTCCAGACCCGGCTTTGTGGTGTATTACACCAACTATTCCCTGATGATTGATTCGGACATCTCCGACATCCGACAGGTGGATTAAGATTTTCTTAAGACGCCCCTGGCCAGTTGCTTTTTCACACCCAAACGCTTATACTTAAGACAGAACGTATGAGCGATAACCGGCGCTGATACCATTTTTATTTTCAAGGGAGGGTTTCATTATGAAGCTTATGAAAAAGAAAAAACTGCTTTCCTTTTTCCTGATTTTTACACTTTGTTTCGGACTGCTTACGCCCGGCTTTCACTCCGAGGCAGCCAGAGCGACCGGCACTGTGAAGAACCGGATCCTGAATGTGCGTTCTTCCGCATCCACCAGCTCTTCCATCATCTGCAAGCTGTCCCAGGGCACGAAGGTGTCTATCATCTCTGAGACCACCGGCGACGACGGTCTGAAATGGTACGACGTATTCTTTGCCTACGGCGGCGACGCCAAAGAAGGCTTTATCCGTGCGGATCTGCTGAATGTATCCGGAAGTGTCTCCGGCTCCTCCGGCAGCTCCTCCAATACTTCCTCCGGCAGCAATGCTTCCGCCGCTTCCGGTCAGAAGTACGTAAAGCCTGCCGTAGCAATTATCCGTACCTACGCCTCCACTGGCGCTGACATCCGCACCCGTCTGGAAAAGGGTACCGCTGCCAGCATCCTTTCCTCCAAGAAAGGCGATGACGGCAGAACCTGGTACAAGATTTCCTTCCAGAAAAATGGTTCCGGTATGGAGGGCTATATCCGCGGCGACCTGCTGGTTGATCAGAACCCGGGCGGCAGCTCTTCCGCTTCCACCGATGTATCCGGCACCCGCTATGTCAGACCGGACAATGGCGTATCCGTACGGACCTACGCTTCCTCCAACGCAGATATCCGCTCTACACTGGGCAAAGGAACCTCTGTCAGCCTGATTACCTCCAAGCAGGGGGACGACGGTCAGACCTGGTACAAGGTTTCCTATACGGTGGACGGTTATCAGATGAACGGTTATATCCGCGGTGATCTGCTGTCAGAGCAGAATCCCAACAGTGACTCCGGTTCTTCCTCCAGTGGTTCCTCCACCGGAAGCGCTACCACCGTCACCATCCGTCCTGCTGTCGTAAATATCCGTACCTACGCCTCCACCAGCGCTGACATCCGTTCCAAGCTGTCTGCCGGCACTACCGCCACCATCGTTTCCGAGAAGACCGGAAATGACGGAAAGAAATGGTACAAGATTTCCTATCAGCTGTACGGAACTACCATGGAGGGCTACATCCGTTCCGATCTGGTCACCATGGGAGCAACTGCCAATACCAATACCTCCGCTTCCTCCGGCAGCAGCTCCTCCGGAAATACATCCTCCGGCGGCGTGGCCCAGGTTCGAAGCTATGCTTCCCCCTACGCGGACGTCCGGGCAACTCTGGAAAATGGTACTAAGGTAGCGATTATCAAAGAAAAAACCGGTGAGGACGGTCAGAAATGGACCAAGATTTCCTTTACCCAGAACGGGGAAAAGGTGCAGGGCTATGTGCCTTCCTCCCTGCTGAAATAATTTTGCTGAATCATATTTCAAAAAAACCGGCCAGGTGATAAATGTCACCCGGCCGGTTTCTGTTTTCTTATTTTTTCATCACATGCTGCTATGCCGGACACAGATGTCCTTCCACTTTCTTTGCCGCAGCCAGATTTACCAGATTCAGGATCGCCTGTACTACCTGGTGGCAGACACGGACGATGTACTCGCAGTCCTCTTTGACCCCATGCTTTATCTTCAGATAATCCTCATGGGCTTTCTTAATGAAGCTGCAGACCGCTTCCGCAGTCTCAAACTTCTTTGCGTCAATCCGGGCGCGGAAGGCTTCTCCGCTTCTTACATAGGCCCGAAGCTGAAACTTCAGTTCCTTTTCGTAGATACAGTGATCCTTCAGGTTTCCATCGTAAATCTGATTGTGCGGATAGGTAAAATAATCCGCAATATAGTGAACAATTTCACCCAGTCTGCGCATAAAGGCGCGACCGTTGTCCAGCAAAAGACCGGAGTCCGCGGACAATACACAGATACGTTCCTTCACCATGTCAAAGGTTCCTGTAAACTCATGACGCTGGGTCAGAAAAGAAGGTTTGCAGTCGGGAAGAATACTTCCCAGATAAAAGGCCTTCCGGTGATGTGTCATAACCGGAACCTGCATATCCTGCGCAATGTATCTGGCCAGTGAAATATGTGACTTTTTTCTCATCTATTACCTCCATCCCACGGTTTGTTACCGCTTACATAGTTTCCCCTCGTAAAATACCACCTTTCCTATCATACTCTAATTATCTTTTGTTGTCTATCACTAACTTCTACAAGATTACATAAGTTTCCGGATTCCTTTTTGACTATTTTTGCAAGCCTCGGTTGTTTTTCATAAAAAAATGAACTTTTTATAAACTTTGTCAATTCCCTTGATCCAGTGTAGGAAATTTCGTACACTAATCTGAGTTACGGAGGATAAAACACGATGAAACACGAGATACAGAGTCAGGCCACGAAACAGGCGCTGGCAGATTCCCTGAGACAGCTTCTGACCCGGAAATCCTTTTCCAAGATAACGGTCACGGAAATCGTAGAAAACTGCGGGGTGAACCGCAAGACCTTTTATTATCATTTTGAAGACATCTACGCTCTGCTGCGCTGGATGCTGGAGCAGGATCTGCGCTCCGTGGTCATCAGTGAGGAGCTGACCTCGGATCCGGAAAAGGTGATCCGCTTCGTACTGGACTATATCAAGCGCAACCGATCGCTCCTGACCTGTATGCTCACAGAGCTGGGGCATGACGAGCTCCGGAATTTTCTCTATGATGATCTTTCCACTCCTGTCCGGCTGATTATCTGTAAAACAGAGCAGGAGCTGGGCCTGGTGATAGAAGAAGATTACCGGGAATATCTGGCTTCCTTCTTTAC
>CAKRTY010000025.1 GCA_934402125.1 uncultured Anaerosacchariphilus sp.
AGGGCATAAGCTCCAGCCCGTTGCAACCATGTTCTGTATAAAATCGGTGCAACTCCTCCGCCGATGTAAAACGAATCACATCATCATAAGAGGTCGTAAAATTCATCTGAAATTTCATGTCGATTTACTCCAAATATTCCACCGTAAAACCTGATTCCTGGCAATAGGCGTCCACCTTCGACCCTTTATAGCACCGTATCCGCGCCGCCTTATTGATGATCCACTCCCCGATATATTCCGGGTCATGCCGGATCTCCAACACCTGAAGGCGGCTGCAGCCGTGAAATACCCATTTCTCGATACGCCGGATATGGGTTGGCAGGCGCACTTCTGTCAGGTACATACACTTGAAAAACGCCCGCTCTTCCAATACCTCCAGGGACTCCGGAAGCTCCAGAGTCTCGATACCGCAGAAATAAAAAGCTTCCTTCCCGATACGCTTCAGGCCTTCCGGAAACCGCACCGTCTTCAGCGCCTTACAGCGGTAGAACGCCCGGTCGCCGATATAGGTAAGCTTGGGCGGCAGCAGAATCCGCTCCAGTGAAATACATTCATAAAAGGCATTCTTCTTAATCCGCTCCGTCTGGTTGTCTTTTGTAAATAATACCTTCTGGAGCCGCCGGTCTTCCTTAAATAAATCCTCCGAGATACACTCCAGACTGTTTGGGATATACGCCACCCTAAGAGCCGGACATTCTGCAAAGCATCCGCTTCCAATCCGCCAGATACTGTGTGGCAGTGCCGCTTCCCTCAACAGCTTGCTATGGCGGAAAGCATCCGCACCGATTTCCAGCATCCCGTTTGGAAGCATCAGTGTTTCCATCTTGATATTGCTTTTAAAGGCCTCCACGCCAATCTTTCTATAATGTACCGGAACCTTCACCGTTTCCTCTTTCATGTAGCTGGCCGCGCTTTTCCGGGTCATTACCTTCCAGACCGGCTGCTGTTCCTGTTTTGTAGTTCCACAATCACTCATCAATCAGTGACTCCCTCCGGAATACGGTCGCTCTAAGGCTCCAATATCCCATATTTTTTTCGGATACGCTCAAGCTTACAAAGCATGGGCTCACCCAGTACAGCCAGAAAAAACACTGTGGCTGCTCCATGTATCACATTCATAGGAAGGCCGCTTGCGTACATGGCCAGAAACGCCGCCTTATTGATGCTGCCCATTCCCATGAACACGGACGCTGTATCCAGCAGAAAGCCGTAGATCATCAGCACCGACAGACCTCCGTAGATACAGATCCACAGGCGGAACTGCTTCCATCTGCCCCGTTTTCCCCGGAAAATCAGGCCGCCCAGAAATCCTACGATTCCAAAAGCGAACATCTGCCAGGGCGTCCACGGCCCCTGCCCGAAGAAAAAGTTCGACACAAAGCCCGCCAGAGCCCCGGTCAGAAATCCGGCCTCCGCGCCCAGTCCCACGCCTGCGATAATCACGATGGCCGCCACCGGCTTGAACTGGGGCAGCATAAAAAACGCCGCGCGCCCCGCCACGGCCAAAGCTGCCATCACCGCGATCACCACCACTTCCCGGGCTTGTGGACGCCGGTTCTCAAAAACCAGAAAGAAGGGCAGCATGGACAGGATAATCAGGCACAGGGAAATGAAATAATAGCTCCGATCATTCAGGAAAAAGATCCCGAACAGTATCACCGCCGGGATAGCCGTCAGAATCAGCACAAAGGCCAGCACTGTTCGCTTCCCGATTCCCTTATCTTCTATCTCTGTCCGGGTCTGGTAAAATTCCGCCGCATACTCCTTTCGGGTATCCAGAAGCTTCTTTAAAAACGGGAGCAGAAGCAGCGCCACCAGGATCTGCAGATAGGCCGCCGCAGTCAGCTGCACATGGCTATAGAGGCTTAAGTTCAGAAAATTGTTCTCCCTGCCTTCCAAAAGATTCAAGGCACTGTTCGTGTCCGTAGCCCACCACAGCACGGCCCCGGTCATCCCGGCATTCCATAGAAATGCCATTCTTCCCAGACCTGCCGCCCGAAGCTTCACCCGAAAGGACAGAAAGATAAACAGAAGTCCCAGCACAATGCTCACTACCATACCAAGCCTAAGGAAGCCCGCCGCCTGATTCGCGGCCCGGGTCATGCTCTCCGGTACGTCGTAGGCCCATGCGATTCCTGCAGCCGTCTCCTCCAGCTTCCACAGCTTCCCGGCCCCGGCATAAAGGCTGTACTTCAAATCCGGCACCGACACCCAGCGGAAGCAGACCATGGAAATCAGCTCCGCCGCCATCGCCATCGCCGGTATTCTGGCCTGGGTGTCCATGCCCCGGGTCTGTCCCTGATCGGCCGCTTCCAGCCGCTCTAGCTTTCTCTGCATCGTTCTATCACATCCTTTTCCGTCACTGCGTCCGGATACCACTTGCGAGCCATCCGGTTGGCCGCTGTCGTATAAAAGCTGTTGCCTACAAAAAACTGTCTTGCCGGAGCGCTAGTCACTACGCCCCCGTGGAAAAACAGCGCGCAGGTATCCCCATATTCCGCACAGAACTCAATATCGTGGGATACCATCAGAATCGTCCTGCCCTCTTTCGTCAATCCCTTCAGGATCTCCGCCAGCTTCTGCTTATAGAAGCCATCCAGTCCCTTGGTAGGCTCGTCCAACAAAATGATCTCCGGATTCAAAAGCAATACCTTAGCCAGCGCCGCCCGCTGCTGCTCCCCGCCGGACAAATCATACGGGTGGCTGTTCAGCAGATGGCCGATCTCCGTCTTCTCGATCACATCCCGCAGCCGTTCCTCATCCTTGCTCATTTCCCGCAGATCCTTTTCCACCGTATCCTTCACAAACAGGCACTGGGGATTCTGGGGCAAGATTCCCAGCACCGCGCCATACAGTTCACTTTCCCGGTACTTTCCAAGCTCCTTTCCCTTCAGGTACAGCTTGCCCCGGTAGGGCTTCCGGATCCGTCCAAGAAGACTTAAGGTGGTACTCTTGCCGGTTCCGTTGCCACCCAGCAGGCAGTACAGTTCCCCTTTTCGGACGGTCAGGTTCAAATCCCGCACCACGTCCGGCAGCTTCTTCTCATACCGGAACCACACGTCCCGGGCCTCAATGACTACCTCAGAGACGGCCTCCCGGTATCCGCCGTCCTTCCGGGTTTCCTCAGCGACGCTCCCGGCAGCCTCCCGGTTCTTCATCCATCCTTCCAGCCACTCCCGGCCCTCCCGGACCGTCACAGGGCTAAAACCCTCCCCGGAAAGCGCCTCAAAGATCCGCATAGGAACCGGCATGGCCCGAAACATATCGTTGTCCCGGATCCGGGCAGGCAGCTTCGCCGACTCGTCCAATGCCAGTATCCGGCCATTTTCCATGACCATCACCCGATCCGCGTAAGCCAGCACCTCCTCCAGCCGGTGCTCGATGATGAGAATCGTCGTGCCAAGCTCCGCGTTAATCTTTCGCAAGGTTGCCAGAAAATCCCCCGCCGCCAGCGGATCCAGCTGGGAGGTAGGCTCGTCCAGCACCAGCAGATCCGGCTGCATGGCCATCACCGCCGCCAGATTTAAAAGCTGCTTCTGACCGCCCGACAGCTCCTCCACATTTTTTTCAAACCAGGTCTGGATCCCGAAAAAGCTGGCCATCTCTGCTACCCGCAGTCGGATGGTACCGGTCTCATAGCCCAGATTTTCCAGACCAAACGCCAGCTCATGCCAGACCTTATCCGTCACAAGCTGATTGTCGGGACTCTGGAGCACATAACCGATACGCGCCCCCTGCTCCCGCACCGAAACCGTATCCAGCTCCCGGCCTTCCAGTAAAATCTGCCCTTTCCGCTCCCCGTAGGGCGACATGGCCGTTTTAAAATGCCGGAGCAAGGTAGACTTTCCGCAGCCCGATTTCCCGCAGACCACCAGAAATTCCCCCTGCTCCAGTGAAAAGCTCAGATCCGTAAGAGCAGGCTTTTCCTGGCCCGGATAGGTAAACGTCAGATTTCTGATCTCAAAGAGCGCCATTTGATATCCTCCAAGATATTTAAAATCAGGGGCAGCATACAGAGGATCCCGTACAGGATATAAAGGATCACTGCTCCTGTTGTTGTCTCATTCATAATAAAAACCGGGAAATACAGGATTTTCAGCTTCCGAAGGTGCATGCACGTAAGAAGCACGCCCGTCGTTCCCAGAAGAAAGGCCAGCAATGCGCCGTCCCTTCGGTCAAACCGATAGATACTGAAATTCGTCCGTCCCCGCAGGCCGTAGGCCCGGGACTTCATGGAGTCCGCCGTCTCCACACTGTTTTCCAACGCCCACGTGGTCGTAATCGAAAGAATCTTCAGGCCGTGGGCCGCCCGCTCATAGAGTTTCCCGTTATTCACATTTCTGCCGATACACTGCTGGGATTCCGCTACCCTTTTAATCTGGGCTGTAAACCGCGGTACAAACCGCAGGGTCATGGACAGAAGCAGCGAAAAGGCCGGAACCACCTTTCCAAAAAGATACATGAATTTGTCCGAGGTCATCACCTCATGGAACACCGAAAACCAGGAGATCACCCCGGCCAGCATAAGCCCTGAAGCCAGCCCGTACATGATGGATTCCAACGTCACCGGATTCCCGTTTCGCATGTAAAAGAGCATCGTCGCCCCCGCATGGCTGAACAGCGGATTCATCACCATCGTCAGAAGACACACCGGCAGCATTCCAATCAGAAATACCTTCACCGTCTTCCGCCCCTTCAGGTAGACGGAATAGCTCACGGACCCGGCCAGCGACAGCGCAAGGAATACCGGGTGCATATAAAACATGGAAAGCCCGATAACAATGGTAAAATAAGTAAAGTTAATGAACGGATGATACCCGGAAAAAGTGTCCATTTTCTTCTCCTGTTATAGACAGCTTTAGGCGTCCCGGAAAATGGGACGCCTAAAAGCTTATTTCTGTACTTTTTAAGACATACCCGCGCCCAGATCATTTCCCAGATCGCAGGTGTAATGCCATTCAATCACATCGCCGGACTGTACCTGATAGCGGCTGCATCCGTAGTTCGGATACCAGCCATTCACGCAGTACATCCAGCCGGATAACTCGCCGCAGTCCTTCTCATATAGGTTGTTAATACCCTGCACATAGGCACTGTTATACATGGCGGTAAACTGAGATTCCATATGGATACGGTTGTTCCGCATCTCTCTCTGCAGAATGTCATAGACCGATTCCCCTGCCGAGAAGGTCACCGTCTTCGGGCCGTAAATCACGCCGTCGGAAGGAACCCAGTCTGCTTTGCCCTCTGTCAGGTCATCCATGTTATTCAGGATGGTGGAGCATTCCACGTACAGGGTACATGTGAGCTGCTTGCCGCTGTCTACTACCTGATCCTGGGGTTCTACCGGGATTGGCTTTCCTTCCGGAATCGGGTCTGTATAGTAGTTATCCGCGCTGGCTGCCTCACCGGACGAGCCTGTTCCTGTCGTGTTTCCATTACTTCCGGTAGTTCCGCTTGTACCCGTACTGCCTGTGGCTGTCTTTGTGGAAGAGCCGGTCTTATATTTGCTCAGATCCTCCTCTTCCTGATCCCCGTAATGCTCGTCCACATAGTCCCCGTCGATATACTCCGGCTCCTTCGTGTCCTCTCTTTCCGTGGTCTCCTGCTTCTGCTCCGCCGTATCAGCCGCAGCCGTCTCCGTCGAAGCCTGTTCCTGTTTCACTGCGCTGGTCTGACACCCGCCTAAAAGCAGGGTCAGAACCAGCAGGAGACAGAGTCCTAAGCGTTTCGTCTTCTGTCTCATTCCTCTCCATCCTTCCTGTCGTCCGTCTCGGAAGCATTATCCGCCGCCTCGTCAGCAGCTTCCCTCGCCTCCAAACGCTTATTGTGAAGAATCCATACCACCGTAGCGCCACACATCAGGGCAATCAGCCCGATCAGCACCCAACGGATAGTCTCGGTCTTTCTCTGGGCTTCCTGTCCATTGCCAAGCACGACTGCCTCCTGGGATTCATCCCAGGGCGTATCCCCGGCTGCGTCAGACTCATTTTTGATTACGGCCTGCTCTGCGTCAGTACTGTCATTTAAGGAACCTGCCAGAGCCCGCTTTGCAAGGAAATAGTGGCCGCTTTCCTGAAGCGTAAACTCCATTACTCCGTCTTCCACGCTAACCTTCTTGACATACTCTGCCTGTCGGTTAATCGGATCAAATTTAAATAACAATAATTCATCATCTTCCAGCTCTGTATGCAGAGTCAGGAGCATCTTGCCCGGGAATGTACCGGTTCCCTCCATGCAGAGGATGAGCGGCTTCACTGCCAGTTCCTTGATATCGTCCTCATACTTGCAGTCGGTCTGAATATTATACTTCCAGTCCTTGGTCACCTTCACGTCCTCACCGTTGATAGTAAAGGTATAGGAAACCGTATCGGAGATATCTCCATTGGCCTTCAGATTTACGTTCTTTCCCTGGATTCCTTTCAGCTCGGAAGAGGACACCATGCCATTCTCCAAAGCCTTCCGGGTTCCCAGTGTGGTACTGCCGCCCTTACTGCCTGTACTCTGAATGGAACTAATCGTGGTCTTTCCATTGTTAATCAGACTCTTTACACCCTGCGTTGAGAGAATGGAGCTGATTTCTGTCGTCCGTCCGCTGGCCGTCGTTCCCTCCAGCCGCAGATCCTTCGTAGACAGCCAGTACCGGCCTCCAATGGTTACCGTCATATTCAGCTTTCCGGATGAAACGGTCGCCGTCTTAGCACTCTGAATCTTCAGTTTATCCGGGTTCATCCAGTAGGTCTTCCAGCTTCCGCTCTTAACACTGGTTTCAGCGCTCAGAGTCACCGAACCGTTCATGCTGCCACTCTGGTAAAACTCAATCTGCGCCGCCGTTCCGTTGGCTGTGCCGCTTCCGGTGATCATCTTCACACCTGCCTGCACATCCTTCGCGGAGGTCACGGTCTTACCGTCCCAGGTCAATGTATAAGCATCCCCGTCCGGCGTCAGGCCATAGTACACAAAGGTCTCCTTCGTGGACATCAGGTTCTCAAATACCTTCTTCGGTACGATACCATCCTCCAAGGAGTCGATGATGACTGCTGCGTCCTGCAGGCTCTGAACGTTCGCCAGAAGCTTCTGCTCATCCAGCCGGAGCGCCGCGTAGCGGCTCATCAGCTTCTTCACAGTGCCTGCCTTGGACTGGCTGACACGCAGGGGATCTACCTGATTCCAGATATCCTTGTCCAAATCATCCACCAGCTTCTGCCGGGCCGCGATATCTGTCAAATATCCGTTTAATTTCTTCTCCATCGCTGCCTTGCCATCCCAGTCTCCCAGTGCGTTCAGCTCCAGCAGGTACTGGTTCACCAGACTCTTGTCCCCGATCTTCACCGGAGTGGCAATGGCGTTCACATTCTTTTCCAGAGCCGCGCGCTTCGCAGTCAGCTCTTTTTCTGCCGCTGCTTCCAGCTTCGTCAACTGTGCTTCCAGTTCTGCCAGCTTATCCGCATTGGTAACCTGCGCTTTTTCCGCGTCTGTCAACTTATTATAGGCTTCCCTTACGGAAAGTACTGTCGCCTTGTCATCCAGGGTCAGCACGCCCACATCCGGCAATGCGTCGATCCGATCCATGACCGCTTTCGTCTCCGCATCCGCGCTGGTATGTACGGTCAGCGTCCAGTTCTCGGTGCTGCCATCCTGCTTTGTCACCGCAATACGGAGTACGGTTCCGTCTGCCACCGGGATCGCGCCGTTCACCGGCGTATAGCCATCCGCGCCCCGGATACCAGTCTTCCAGCTTTCTCCGTCTGCACCGTCTACGGTCACCACTGCCGCGTCATAGTTTCCTACAGGCAGGTTTGTGAAGCTAAGCTTCGTTACCTCCGCTCCCACATACAGGTCTGCAGCTGAACCGGTCTCGGCGGTGAAGACACTGCCGTTGTCGGCCTGAGCCACGTACTGGGTGGTGTTGGCTTTAGCGCGGAAATCGAAAAGTGCAACGCCCTCTTTATAATAGAGGTAAGCCGCTATGGAATACATCGCCTGGTCTGTCGCCATACCGTTCGGACGATTCTGCTTCTCATCATCATAATATGCGTGCAGAAAACCGCCGGTGCCAGCACTGTAATATTTCATCAGGCCATCCATCAGGCTTTTCCCGCTGGCCGCATTCGTTACGGTAGTCGGGTCGATCCCCATGGCCGTAAATGCCACAATCGCCTGCGCTACGGATTCACAGTTATAGGTGCCGCCGTAGCTGTAATCACCATCCTCGGAAAGCTTATTCCGCAGCACCTCCAGTCCCCGCTTCGCTGCTTCCCTTATCTTCGCATTTTCCGCACAGTGGGGAGCCAACGCGTAAATCACCATAGATGTAATATCCAAATCCAATGAGGGATTCTTGTCATCCAATGACCATCCGCCGCCGGAAAGCTCCTTATCCAGGATATACTGAATCAGAGCTTCTCTTGTGTACTTCGCATTTTCCGGTACCTCATAGCCATTGCTGTCCAGTGCCAGAAGCGCCCATAACGCTCCATTCATGCCCTGGTCCCAGGGTGCGCCTGCCAGACAGTTATAGGTGCCGTCCGCTATCAGATCATGTCCGCCCACGTTGGTGGGATCTCCGCCTGCCGCCAGCACGGCCATGGTCAGCCGGTGCCACTCTGTGGGCGTATTGGTACTCAGGCCTGTAGACGGATTCTTATCATACATGTCCTTCACATAGGTATTCGCCCGGTTCAGGAATGCTGTATAATCTTCCTCTTTGACGCCCAGACGTCCCAACCATACCGCTGTCCAGTCTGTGGCAGTACTGCTGACATTCTTTAAAAATTCCTCATTCAGAATCTTGTCACCGGTTCCACGTTTCCAGCCCACCGTCTGGGATAACACAGTGTCCAGATCATAGGTCCCTGCGGAATGCAGCTTCCCATCTTCCTCCGTGTCCAGATCTGAAAGGCCGTACAGCATCAGCTCTTCGTCTTCATTCCAGAAATCCTCGGATTCCTGAGACTTCTCCTGCTTTGTCTCCTCTTGTTTTGTCTCTTCCTGCTTTACATCTTCACTTGCCGCGCCCTGCTCTTCACCGGTACCGATAATCACCGGCTCCTCCGGAGGCAACTCCTCCTCTGAACCGGTACCTGTAACCACCGACTCCTCATCCACTGGGCTGCTCTGCTTCGACTCTGTCTCAGGTATCTCCTGTACCTGTACTGTATTAGCAGAGGCAGCCTCTGCCCGGATAGATACCGGGCAAAGACTGAGAACCATGGTTGCAGCCAGAAAAAGACTTACGATTCTATTTTTCATTTACTTATCTTCCTCCGTCTGTACTCCTGTGTTCTTTCTCTTTTTCTTATAATAGAGAACCACGCCTGCAAGTACACCAGATGCTGCAATCAGTCCCGCTACCGGCAGAAGAATATCTGTATCATCTCCTGTCTGCGCACTGGTTACATTGCCTGTCACACCTTCTGCCGATGTATTATTCGTTGTCCCATTCAGATTACCGTTGGTTACCGTCGTAGTGGTGTTCGTAGTCGTGGAATTACTGTTCGTTACGCCGCTTCCAGTCACGGTAGATGCGGTAACAACTACACCGAAGGGACTTAAGGAATCTGCAGTTACACTCAGGATTCCGTCACTTACGGTTCCTTTTAGCTTCTCAATGCTTCCATTCACATCATGAAGTACCGTCAGTTTCTTACCGTTGTACTTATCGCCCACCTGGAAGTTGACCGTAATCTGCTCATCCCAGTCTACCTCTTCACCATTCAGGTACAGTTTCACGTCATAAAGACGAATCAACGCTTCCTTGGTACTGATCTTGTTCTGCATCCGCTTCACACTGTCATCCGCTGCCTTCAGGCCTACCAGCCGCAGCTCATAGCCGGACAACTTGCCTGTTACAGAAATCGGATAATTCTGATAGGTCAGCGTCACAGTCTTGTCGCTGGGTTCCGGATCGGGCGTCGGTGTCGGTGTCGGATTCGGGTTCGGCTCCGGGCTCGGCGTCGGTGTCAGTGCTTCCAGTCTCTGGATTTCGTCCTCACGGGCTTTCAGCTCGTTCAACGTGTTCTCCGATACATAGCCCTTCTGGTCTTCACTCAGACCATCGTAAGCATTTCTTGCCGCCTGTACAGCTGCCTTATCTGCCAGCTTCAAATCCTTCACTTCCGGAAGGCTGTTGATCCGATCTATTACCTTCTTCGCTGCCTCTGCGTCCTTCATAAGCCAGCTCAACTGATTCTCAGCTACCAGTAACTTACTTAAGGCTCCATTTTCTGTCAGCAGGCGCTTCTGGTCATTATTCAGGGCATTGTAAGCATCTCTTGCCGCCTTCACCTGATCCGCATCTGTTATCTTCAATGTTCCTGCGTCAGGCAGCGCCTCAATGAGCTCTGCTGTCTGATCTACTTCTTCCTGTAAGGTGTTCAGGCGGTTTTCTGCTGCTGTCAGCTTCGCAACTGCATCCGGTGATACCTGATTCTTCAGGGTATCCAGTGCCTCATAGGCTGTACGTGCTGCCACGATATCGTTCCTGTCTGCCAAAAGTACCTCTTCCTCACTTGGAAGGTTATTCAGCAGCTCATTGACCTGATCAACCGCTTCTTTTTCTGCTGCTTCCTGCTTCAACAAATTCAACTGGTCAATTCCATCACTCAATTTCTGTACCAGAGCTTCCTCTACCATACCCCGCTGTTCTTCTGTTAAGGCCATGTAGTGGTCATACGCTGCGGAAAGCGCTGCTTCATCCTCCAGCTTCACATCTGCTGCTTCCGGCAGTGCCGTCAACTCTTTTACTACCAGCCGGACTGCCTCGTCACCCAGAAGCTCCGCCATGATGCCCTCTGCTGCATACAGCTTCTCATAGGTAGCTCCATCTGCATCCGCGTCCACAAGGGCTTTCTGATCCGGCGTCAGTTCGCGGTATGCCTTTCCGGCATTTGCCACGGCTTCCTGATTCTCCAGTGTCAAATCCTTTGCTGCAGGAAGTGCCTGAATCATGTCAATGACAGTCTGGGCTGCTTTCTTATCAGCCTGCTCTTTCTTCAATGCAGCCAGAATCCTCTCTGCCTCCTGCAGAACTGTGTAATTCTCCACATAGCTCTTTTCTTCCCGGGTCAGCGCATCGTAAGCATCACGGGCTGCTGTAATCTTTTCTTCGCACTCATCAGTCAGTGTAATTTCTGTTCCGATGGCAGTTATCTTGTCATCTACTGCCTTTGCCTTTTCCCGGGC
>CAKRTY010000026.1 GCA_934402125.1 uncultured Anaerosacchariphilus sp.
GAGCCGTACTGCCATTCACCGGATAGGACACGGTAATGGTTTTTTCTCCTGTCCCGGAAACCTGCTGCCTGGTAGTTGTCCCCAGTCCTTCCACGATGTGGCCGCCCCAGTCGCTGCTTGGGTTCGCTGCCTCCACCCAGGTTGTTCCGTCCGCAGGCGCCTGTATCGTCAGCTTGTATGTCAGCTTTGCAGAGTCAGAAGCAGAATCCGTAAGCCTCGGTACCGAGACTTTGAAACTTAAGGTTCCCTCCGAAACTGCCGGGGAGACTGCCTCTGCCGGGGCTTCTTCGGACAGCGGGGACTCTCCGCCCTCCCCCGGTGTGGGAGTCGGAGCGACGGTCGCAGCCAGCGTTACCGAGCCCGTCGCTTTTCCTGTCTCAATAGCCTGTCCGGAAGCTGTCGCCGACGCCGAGAATTCTGCCGTAACCGTTGCTTTTTTATTTCCTGTTTTTTCCAGTGTCAGTGTCCTGCTTTCCCCCTTTGGAAGCGCTTCAAAGGTGACGGTCTGGGATCCTGTCGTTCCTCCATCTGCATTTGTCACAGTCGTCCCATAGGGAAGCTTCAGGCTCACATTGGAAAGCTTCTCTGTATGGTTATTTGTTATTGTTACCGTAAAGACTGCCGTAGTTTCTGACCCGGCCTTCTGCTCAGCGGTAACCGTTAGCGTCAGCGCTCCTTCATTCACTGCCGGGTTCTGTACCGTAGCTCCTGTCTTACTCGTTCCATCTGCCAGGATGGTTTTTGCCGTAACCTCTGCCGTAACCTTCTGGGACGGCGTTCCTGTATACATTGCCGCCTGGAAGGTGAGATCTTTCTGTGTCTGTGTCTCTGTGCTGTGTGTTCCATGATAGGTGTAGGTCACTGTCTTCGGATTCGTACTGTCTCCTATGCTGTTTATAGTAACCGTCTGCAGACTGTTTCCGTTTGCACCGCCTCTCCAGTCTCCGGCCTCTCCGGCCGTCAGGGTTACTTTATCAATCTCCGCACCCGCTTCTGCTGCCTGCAGGGTAACCGTACAGGTTATGGTATAGCTGCTGTCATCTCCGTATACGACCTGATTGGACGCGGACACTGTCATGGAAAGAAGCCCGTCCACCTTCGTATTGTACGCCGTATCCGTCGTTGTCGTTTTCTGTACCGGAAGCTCCACAGCAACCTTCGCCGTTTCCAGTTCTGTGGCCTCTGTTTTCTTGGCTTCTCCTACCTTGTAATAATAATAATGCGGTGTGACATTATTTTCTGATATCTGCTCCGCATGGGCCGCGCCTTTCTGACGGACAGTCACTTCCTCGCCATCCAGAAGGATCTGATCTAGCCGACCCTTATCCTTCAGAGTTCCGCAAATCACGCCAAAATAATCCGTAGCGGAGGCAGCCGTAGGGGTATAGGTAATGACGCTGCTGTCCAGGGCGTCGCTCTGGTAACGTTTGTATTCCACGGCATCCGTGGTTCCCTTTGCTACCTCTTTATCACCAAGAAGCCATACGGTCGTATAGTTGTCAATGCTGTGATAGGCGTCCAGCTCCGTTCCACTGCTTATTTCGCTGACGATTGTGCCTTTCTCTATCGTAAGTCCCCGATCCGCACTGGTCTGCTGCTTCTGGGGCTCTCCTGCTTTCATTCCCGCATAAGAGGTTCTGGTGTAGGAAGCATCCGTATCTTTCACGTCCACAATCAGCTTCTTTACGGTTCCCGATACCGTTCCAAACAGGGCTCCCTGGGATACGGAAGCCGAGTTTGATATCGTCCCTTTATTCCTGTCTTCCTCTTTGCCGGTCCCGGTGCTGTCGTTGATCTGCAGCTTACTCACCGTCACCACATGCCCGTTGCCGTCAAAGGTACCCTCAAAGGTACCTGTAGCCGCCGCTGTGATTTCTACGGTCAGATCATTTTCCAGGCGAAAGGTCTTCCCATCCGTCGTCCCCTGTGTAGCATTTCCAAGGGCCCGGAGCTGAGCCGCGGTTTTTACCAAGTAAATGGTCTGGCTGTTCTCCGTCTTAACATCAAAGTTCAGTTTTCCTGCTGTTCCCAGATCAAGCTCTTCCGCCCGGGCCCCGACTCCCAGACTCAGGGCCAGCACCAGGGCTGCCCCCGCCAGGCAGACCGCACCGCCCGCCAGATAGCCCTTCCTTCTGTTTTTCCCATGTTGTTTCAACCATTCTTTTATTTTCATCTGCATCCGCCTCCGAAAATTGTTCTATCTGAAAGCATCCAGCAGCTCCCGCTGGGAAGCGCTGAAATTTTTGCCCTGCTTTTCATATTCATTCCTGATACTGTCCATCAGGTGCCGCATCTGTACCTCCGTGCCTTCCGCAGCCGCCAGAAGCGCTCCGTGAAGCGCCGCGTTCTTGATGGAAGCGCCGGACAGCTCAAAGGCCCGGGCCAGCAGCGCCGGATCCAGATCCTCGCCAAGCGGCGTCTCCTCCGGGAAGATACTCTCCCAGAGCTCCTGCCGCAGTCCTTCGTCCGGCAGCGGAAAATGTACCATATAAGAAATCCTGCGCCGGAACGCGTCGTCAAAGTTCTGCAGCAGGTTGGTGGCCAGAATGCAGACGCCGCCGTACTGCTCGATCCGCTGGAGCAGGTAGGCCGTCTCCGCGTTGGAATAGCGATCCTGGGCGTCCGACACGTCGCTTCTTCTGGTGAAGATGGCGTCCGCCTCGTCGAACAGCAGGATACAATCACAGCGCTCTGCCTCGTTAAAGATCTGACCGATATTTTTCTGGGTTTCCCCGATATATTTACTGATCAGCTGGGACAGATCCACCCGGTACAGAGGAAGTCCCAGTTCCGCGGCCAACACCTGGGCCGCCATGGTTTTGCCGGTTCCCGGCGCTCCGTAAAACAGCACCGAGATTCCGTTTCCGTAAGAAAATTTCCGTCCAAAGCCCCACTGCTCCAGAACGCGCCCCCGGGCGCTGATCATTCTGCAGATCTCCCGAAGCTTCCCATACTGGACAGCCGGAAGCTTCAGCTCCGAAAAGCTCCGGTTGGCCGGAAGGCTCTGGAGCCGTCCGCCCTCCACAGGCGGCAGAAGCTGCCGGAGCTCTGTCGTTCCGAGCAGAAGCTCTGCCCGGAGGCTGTAAAGATACTTAAGATACGCGCCGGTGGGCAGCTGCCGCCCGGTCAGCGCTTCCTCTGTCATACCATCCGGAAGCCGGCCAAGACAGCCGCCCAACACTTCCCGGGCCATCTGAAGCTTTTCCCTGCGATCCGGCCGCTCCAGGAAACGCGTGATCACTCCGGCTCTTCCGGCTTCCCCAAGTCCCCGGCTGCTTTCCCGGATCACTCCGTAAAAGGAAAATTTTTCCTCCGCCCGGGTAAAAAGCGTTTTCCGTTCCTCCCGGCCCAGCCGGATACAGAACAATCCGTTGTAAAGACGGGCGCAGAGAACACAGGCCTTCCATTCCTCCGGGGTTCCCCGAAACAGATCTCCCTCCGCCAGAAGAAGCGTCAGACCCTGCCGGAGCGCAATCTGCTCCATGGCGAATTCCCGGCCGCTTCCGGCTTCCCCGGCCAGACAGAGGCAGAGTGGCTCCTGTTGTTCCTCTGCCAGACGAAAGATCCCGTCGCTCTCTGTCAACAGATGCTCCAGCCCATAAGCCGGCTCCTCCGCCGGAAGCCGCAGGCTTAAGCCCTCCGGCAATTCCGGGGTCTCGCCCTCCAGCCAGCCACGCAACACCGGCGACAGACGGATTTCTTCCTCCCGCCGGATATACCAGTCCGGAAGCTCCCGGTTTTCTTCTCCCGAAAGCTCCTGGCGCAGCCGCAGAAATTCCTGTTCCGATACCGGCTCTCCCCGGCTCTCCAGTCCCCAGAGCACCGCCAGCAGTCCTTCCTCTTCCCTGCTCAAGGACAGACGCGCGGCCGCCTCCGCCCAAGGGAAAAAGCTGTCCGTATCTTGCGCTTCCCTGCGGATCTCCCGGATTTTTTCCCATAGCTCCTCTGTTTTTTTCATTTCCCGGCTTTTTGTATATTCCCGGCCTGCAGCCTTCAGGCGCTGGTTCAGCATCTGTGTATATCTCATCCGTTCTCCTGTCCGCGTTTCTTCTCATCGTTCGCTTTTTTCAGGGCTCCAAGCGCCACATCGTATCCGGTCCCCATTTCCAGAATGGTGTCGGCCACCAGCCCCTCGTCAAAGGGCTCCTCCGGCACGCCGGACACCATAATGCGGTACTGGACGCCCTCGGTCTCCTGGCCGTCCACCGGTCCCAGGAAGAAGCAGCCCAGCCGTACCCTGCGGTTCAGCTCATTGAGCATGCTTAAAACCTCCGCTTTCGTAAGCTCCGCCAGATCCACCTCTATCTGGCTGTAGAACATCAGATACCGGGACAGGCGCTCTTCCTCCCCATCCAGATCCACCAGATATCCCACCGCCAGATGAAGCTCTTCCTCTGTCAGCTCATGATCCTCCGGAAATTCTTCCGCTGTGGGCAGGGATACCAGAAGTACCGTATCGTCAAACAGCTTTCCCTTGTCGGCTACCTCCGCCGCAATCTCTGCCTGCGCAAGAAATTCCCTGATCCGTTCAAATTCTGTCCTTTTTTTCTCCTGTGTCAGCATACTGCCCCTCCTAATCCGGCTGTCCGAACGCGGACGCGATATTTTGCTTCAGCTCTGTCCGATCCTTGCTTCCAATCAGCTCTGTCATCGTGGCGTCCAGGCCGCTCCGCAGGATTCCGTGCAGATGATCCACATTTCTTCCCTGTCTGGCCAGCTGATGGGAATCCACCTGATCGAGACCTCTGTCGTCCTTGAAGCCTCCGGCTGCGGCGTCCCATACGGCCGAGGTTCCCACCTCATGCATCCGCTCAATCAGGGAGATTGCCATATCCTCCCGGGTGGTTGCCTTGTTGTCCGACGTTCCGGCCATATACCGGATACTTTTATAGATGAGAGAACCGCCGCCCCGGGCCAGCTCATAGCTTCCCTCCGCGATTCCGGTGGCCATGCCCGCCGTATAGAGCCCGGCTCCCGCCATAACTCCCACGCCGGTGGCTGAGGCGATCTCTCCTGCCAGCTTCAGGCCGTTGGCTACCACATTGGTGCCTCCTGTAATAATGCTTTCCACATTGTGGAGCAGCGCCTTGCCCATCTTCTTTTCTGCCTTATCCGCTTCCCGGTACTGCTCCATGGTTTCCATGGCCTCCAGCTCCCGCTTCTGGGTCTTCAGACGGGTCCGCTCCTCTGTGGAAATGCTTCCCTGGCCGTGGATCTTCTCGTCCAGCGCCTGAATTCTGGCGCCTACGCCGTACTGAGCCTCCCGGTAAATGGTATCGTTGCGGGAACGTAAGGAAGCCGCCTTTACGATACGGATCTTACCGCCCACGCTGTCGTCGTCCTGATTTTCTCTGGCAATTTTTCCCAGCAGATTCCGGCGCTGCTTATCGATGGCGCTGGACTTATTTCTTACGGTGTAAGCCTGGGCTGCGGCCGTATCGCCGCTCTTCTCGTATTTCGTTTTCTTATCCACCATGTTCTGGTAAAGCATTTTACAGCGCTTCCGCATATTGTGGTAGAAGATGGAATTGGCCACCACATCAGCCGCGTCCACCAGCACAGCGGCTGAGTTGCCTACGATACCCAGAATGGAATTGTAGAAGGGAATCATTTTCGTGGCGGGACCAAAGACCGTCCCAAAGCCGTTGATGATCTCTACGATGTCATGTAACAGCCCCCGGACCACCTGGAAGCGTTCCTGCTTGTCCAGGGTAATCTCCGTTTTATTATCCTTTTCATTTTTGATCGCGCCTACGATGGTAATTCCCGTTTTTACACACTTGAGTATCGTAGATACGCCACTGAATACGGCTCCGGTGATCCCGGCTCCTCCGGTATCCGCCTCCGTCATCTCCTTCATGACATCTTCCATCTTCTGGATATCGCTGGAATCACCGCCGACGCCGCTGGAACCGGCTCCCACGTCCATCGTTCCCGTCAGCTTGTCGTATACGGTATTCAGGCTGGTCTTCCAGTCGGAAAAAGCGTCCTTCACGGCTTCCTTGACTGCCCCCGGCAGATTCTTAAACTTCTTTCCCGCAATCTTCCCCTTGGACTCCTTCAGCTTCTCTTCCTGGTTCAGATCCGTTCCGGCGGCAGCCGCTTCTCCCTCCGGTTTGAATTTCTGACCGTCGGTCATATTCTGCTCCTTACGGATCAGGGTCTCCAGAGGCGTCTTTCTCTCCTTGCGAATGGTTTCTTTATGACCCTCCTGCTTCTCCGCCCTGCTGATCCGCTCGTTCGCCGCCTTCATGGAAACGTTCAGGGCCTCCGTCAGAATCATGGCGTGGGGACTGTTGCCCATACCCTGCACCAGCTGTTCCCGCATAGCCGCCAGATCCTGATAGGCCTTTCGATCTCCCGCGCCCTGCATCCGCTCCAGCATCTGGATATAATTTCTCGTATATCCCATAGACTGCTGCGCCTGGGCCTCCTGCTGCCGCTTTTTCTCTTCCTCAGCCGCCTGTCTGGCCTGACCTGCCGCCAGCCGGGCTGCTTCTTTTTTTGCCGCCTTTTTTTCTTTCCGTTCCTGATACCAGTCTCCTAATCCCATACGCTATACCTCCTCCATCAGGTAATAGTAGCCTCCGAAATCGCTGGCCAGCAGCGTCTTTCCTGTCTTGGCCATCTCCCTTTTTACGCCGGTCAGCACATGGCGCATTCCCACCGGCACGCCCTCGCCGGCTGCCAGGAAGGCCGCGGCCACCGCCACATTTTTAATCTGGCTGCCGGAAAATTTGAATTCCTCCGCCAGATATCCGTAGTCCAGATCCTCCCGGGGCGTATCCGCCGGAAATACCCGTTCCCAGATTTCCCTTCTTCTCGGTACGTCCGTAAAGGGGAATTCAATAATGAACTTAAATCTCCGCAGGAACGCGTTGTCGAAATTCTGCAGAAAGTTCGTAGCCAAAATGATAATGCCCTCGTATTCCTCTATTTTCTGCAGCAGATAGGCGGTTCCCGCATTGGCGTATTTGTCGTTGGAGTCCTTCTGATCCGTCCGCTTGCCAAACAGTACGTCTGCCTCATCGAAAAACAGAATGCTCTGGCTCTTTTTTGCCTGTTCGAAAATATTGCCCAGCTTTTTCTCCGATTCGCCCACATATTTGGACATAACCCCGGCCATATCCACCTTGTAAAGCTCCATGGCCAGCTCCCCGGCGATGACCTGGGCTCCCATGGTCTTGCCGGTTCCGGGCGGCCCGTAGAAAATCATAGACACGCCTCTTCCATAGGCCAGCTTCTGTTCAAAGCCCCAGCGATGATAGACCTGATGATGAAGCAGAACCTGATCGCAGGCGTCCCGAAGCAGCTTTTTCTGGGGTTCCGGAAGCACCAGATCCTCCCAGCGGTAATGCACCGGAATCCGTACCGCGTCCCTGCCCAGCTTATGCTCCAGCTGCGCCCTACAGGCCTCCAGCAGGTACCGCTCCTCTGGCCCGCTCTGCTCCAGCAGCAGCCGATCCTCGTATTCCTGCACGCTCTGCCGGATATGCCCGGCCGGAAGCCGGTATTTATCCGCCAGATATTCCAGGTTCAGCCCTTCCGGAAAAAGCCGCTCCCCCAGGAAGCTTTTCCAGAGAAGGATCCGTTCCTCTGTGGTATTTTCCGGAATCCGGATCTTACGAATCAGCCGTTCCGTGTGAATCCTCCGATCCCACTCTCCCGTACCGGTGAGAAAGAGAACGCCCTGCCATGTGCGAAGCCCCCAGAGAATCTGTTCCGCCTGTCCGCAGGCCACCCGTCCGTTCTCCGGATCCTCTGCCAGATCGCAGACGCACAGGGCGCTGCCTCCCTGGAGAATGGCTTCCCGCATAATCCGCCGGAGTATTTTCTGAAGGCTCTCTCCTTCCGCCGGCAGCTTTCCGCTGTCCACATAGAGAATGGGCAGCCCCTTCCGCCGGCAGAGGGCTCCGGCCTGAAGCTTCTTACCTGATCCGGATTCCCCTTCCAGGTAAAAGCTGCGGGCTCCGCTGTCATAGAGGGCCTCCAGCCCGTCCGTCAGCTTCTTCTGAATCAGCGGTTCCCGCATGTCCTCCTCCCCGCCGGTTCTTACGATACCTCCCAGGGCCGGATCCTCCTGCTCAAAATTCTGAAGGTAGCTCAGAATCCGGAAATCCAGCTTCAAGCGGATTTCCTGAAAGCCCTCCGGGACAGGAATTCCCCCTCCCAGACTCGTGTCCTCCATTCCCTCAAAGAGAAGTCCCAGTTTTTCCCAATCCCGCAGACATTCCTGGTACAGGAACCGCTGCTCCTCCTCTTTCTCCGTATACAGCCGGAGACACAGGCTCAAGCTCGGTACCCGGACCCCGTTCTGTTCGTTCAGGTATCCGATTGCCAGTCCCAGTCCGTGATCCAGCTCGCAGGCCAGGGAGAGGGCTGTCAGAAAGCCTTCGAACTCTGTCAGCTTCAGCGCATGGAACAGATATTCCATCACAATCATGCCGCCGTCTCTTAAGGTCTCCCGGCCCCGCTCCCGGATGTCCGCAAGCTCTTCCCGGAAAACCATCGGATCACAGGTCTTTTCCTCTGACCCAAGCTCAGCCAGAAGCTCCTCCCTGGTAATCAGAATCCCGCCGTTTTTCCGCAGCATCCCTCCGTCGGAGGTTTTTACATGGGTCAGCGCATAGGAAGCCAGAAGTTCTCTGGCCCACTTAGTCAGCGCCTGATAGTATTCCTGCTCATTTTGGAATATTCCTGTCCTTATCCCGCTCATTCGTCCTCATCCTCCGGGCGTTCTCCATCGCCCTCAGTCTCTGCCCGTACTTCGCCAAGCGTCTTTTTCCGCTCCCGGTAATAGCTTTCGATATCCTTTTTCTGGAAATCATACGCGTAATTCATTTTCCGGAGAAAGGTCCGGGCAGACGCGTCCTTCTTTATCAGAATGGCCTCCAGAAGATTTTCTTCGTACATGCCCCGGGTATCTTCCCTCCGAAGCTCTTTTAGCTCCGTTTCCCGTTCCGCCTCCTGGCGTCCGGCCTCCAGACGAAGCTGCCGTATCTGTTTTTCCAGTTCCTTTTTCCTGCTTTTTCTCTTTTCCAGCGCCTTCTTTTCTTCCTCTTTCACAAAGAAGGGCAGGGTCTTCTGTAAGCTTTCCATATTCTCCCGTCCCAGATAGGAAGCGACGGAGCGTCTGGTCCAGGGCTTATTCTCGCGCTTCTCGATAAGAACGGAAGCCCCCTCCCAGTATCGGGATACATAAGCCCGGTTTTCATTATTTCCCTTTAAAAGGGTCTTCTGCTGATACTCCTTCAGCTCCTTCTGGTACCGGCTCGCTACGGTATCGTAGCGGGAGGTCTTCAGATTGGCAAACAGGAATACCCGCTCCCGGTTGGGATTGTAGCCCAGCTGCAGTCTGCCGAACATATTTTCCTGCTTCATCAGCCGGTCGCAGCCCAGCATCTTCCCCTGCATCTGGCTCTGATAATAGCCCTCGATTTTTTTATGCTCCCCAAAATACTCCGTCTGCACATGGCTGGCCGCCGTCAGCCTGTCAAAGGTTTCCCGGAAATGCTCCAGCTGCTTTTCCGATCGTTCTGCTGCTTCCTGCTTCATACTCCCACCTCCGGACAAACTATGACTACTCTATCATAAATTTTCCCACAAAAAAGCAGGAAGCGCACTGCCCAAACGGGTAGTCCTTCCTGCTTTTATATTAGATGATACTCCGTAATCAGATTCATCGCCTGACTCCGGTTTTTTGCCCCCAGCTTCTGATAGATATTTTTCAGGTGATACTTGACTGTATTTTCCGACACGCACAGGGTACGGGCAATCTCCGCGTTTTTTTCTCCCCGGGCCAGAAGCTTCAGCACGTCTCTTTCATAACTGGTAAAATTGTCTGTCTGCAGTCTCTTCTTCCGCTTCAGATAACCGGGATAAATCAGCATCTGGGCCCGGGCCGCCTTCAAAATCTCCCGGATATACGCATCTTTCCGCTCCTTCTCCCCGTACAGGGCGTTCAGAAGCTCATAGACTGCCTCCCCTTCGTCCGCGAAAACCCGGATAAACCAGTAGCCGCGTCCAAGCTCCACCGCCTCCGAAAGAAATTCCTGCCAGTCCTCTCTCTGCTGCCGGAATGCCTGTACCGCTTCCAGAATCCGTACCTGGATTCCCAGATAGGTCATCTGGTAACTGTCCGCAAAATCCCGCAGGGTCAGCAAAATCAGTTCCGCCTGAACATACTGTTCCAGCCACAGGTACACTCTGGCCTTCATCAGATACTGATAATACTCCACGCTCAGAAAACGTCCCCGTTCGTCCGGCGCTTCCTTTTTCATCCAGCCCAGAATCCGTTTCTCATCATTTTTCAGCAGATGATACCAGATCCGGTGAGCCAGCAGATTGCCATTCCAGTAGCAATCCGTCTCCTCTTCCTCCTCCAGCCGGTGAAGCAGAAAGGCTTCCGCGCCGTCGGCCTGATTCCGGACTACCATCAGATCTGCCACCTTCAGGTTGCACAGCTTCTGCATCCGGAGATTTTTTTCCTGCACAGCCATACGGAAGGCCCTGGTAAACCGGTTCAGGGCTTCGTCCAGCTGATTTCGCTCATAAAAGACCTCCCCCAGCAGAAATTCTGCCATAGACGCGTACTCTTCTCCTGCCAGCCGCCGAATCTCTTCCTCGTAGGGATTCTTCTCCCGCTTCCCCTCCCAGTGGAAAAACGCGCTGTAATCCTTATCACCGTGAAGCAGGGAAATGTTGCCCGGAATCTGCAGCATCCGCCAGATCTCTCCGGTAGACGTATCCGCTTCCTCCACGTGCTCCCAGATCTCCGAAAGCAGCTCCGGCGTCATGCTGCCCGTTCCTATCATCTTCAGGATCAGAAGCAGTGATCCGGTATCCTTTTTCTCTCTCCGCTCCAGAAGCTTCCGGTATCTCTCATAGCCCTCCAGATTGCCGCCGATACATTCCAGCATGGCTCCTGCCATAATCAGACGCGGGTATTCCAACATATCCGGCAAAGGCCCGCTCAGACAGTAGTCCTCCAGAGAAAGAAAGGTCTCATAGCTGATGGGCCGGGATAAAATCCGATCCAGG
>CAKRTY010000027.1 GCA_934402125.1 uncultured Anaerosacchariphilus sp.
GAGATAAGGTATCCGTAGCGGAGGACAGCTTTATTCACTACAGCGACGGATCCTTAAGCGCGCTGACCAATGGCGTTGCGGTAGACGCGTCGGCGGTCAACGACGGAGTGACAGAATTTTACAGCCTGGACGAGCGTATGGTCATGGCGAAGGAAAGCAAGGGCTGGAGCATTGATAATAACTCCAAAACCCTGGATTTTGAGGAGCTGCTCTGGATGCTGACCAAGGAGAAGCTGATGGCTGCCTCCTCAGAGATGACCGTATACCTGTCCAACGGCGAGAGCCATAAGGTAAGCGGAGCGCTGGAAATCACCTATCTGGACGAGGGAATCGTACAGCTGGCTACCGAAACGGATGTATGGCAGACCCTGGCGTCCAATACAAAGATACATTTCGCGTCCGGTACCGTACTGGATCTGGGAGAAGGCATGGTTTACAACGATGCCCAGACCGCATGCTTTTCTGTAAAAGAGATGGCAGCGGATATGAACAGCGCGGTCAACATCAATTCCACCAGCGCCGGAGAGTGGATTCCGCCCACCTTTAAGGTAACGGCAGAGAACGGCGAGGACGGAACCGACGGCGAAGCCGGTACCGAGGGAGAAGCCGGAGAAGAAGGAAAAGAAGGCGAAAAAGGGGAAGAAGGAAAAGCAGGCGAAAAAGGCGCCAAGGGAGGTACTCCCGGTACGGCCAGCGATACGGACAATACCGTAACCAGCAGCACCATGGGAACGATCCGGATCAGCAGCATGCAGTACACAGCCTCTGCGGCTACCTTCTATCTGACCGTCTCTGACGATGACGGAACCCTGACAGCCAACAGCGGAGACATTGAGATCCGGGAAGCTGACAGCAATAAGCTGGTGTGGAGCTATAAGAAGGCCTATGGAACAGACACGCTGGATCTGACCACGGTCAACAGCAATACGGCGTTCCTGGCAGACAGCGGACTGAACCCGGATACGGAATATGTACTGATCGTAAAGAACGGCTACAGCATCCAGAGCGGAAGCGGAACCACCACCGGAACCAAGACCTTTGTGAACCGCCATTTCTTCACTTCTACGGAAGGTATCAGCATGCGGGAAGTGAAAAATCTGGGCGCGGACGAGGAAAACGCTATGCCGGGACTGCGGATTATGCTGGATAAGCAGAGCTACAGCACGGCCAAATCCGCGATGATCCGCATGGAGATCGGCGACAGGTATGTGGAGCGGGAGTTCTCTGTGGAAGCCGGGGCAGAGGATTATTATGATCTGCTGTTTGACGCGAGCCTGTTATCCGAGATGCAGATGGAAACATCCGATCCGGCAGCCCTGAATAACAAAGAGTATAGGCTGATTCTCTATACCAGTGAATCCTACGAGGGCAGCGGAGCCTTTGAACGCGGAGACGACGGAAGCTTCAAGCTGAACGTGCAGAAATCCGCCCATGAGATCACAGGCAAGACCCTGAAGAGCACGCCGACCTTCGGAAGCCTGGAGGCGCTGAATTCCAATCAGGGCTACTATGCGCTGACCCAGAACGTGGAGTCTGACCCGGACGGAGCGATCACCGGCTATACCTTCCTGATTGCGGACAGCAACGGTACCAAGGTAGCAGAGCTTCAGTCCACCAACGGAAGCGCAAGCTGGTATTTCAAAGAGACAGGAAACTTCACGATCACCTCCAAGGTCACCTGGAATGACAATGAAAAGACCATCGAGAAAGACGTGGCGGTACAGAATGTCAGCATTACGACACAGGGTACCCCGGTTATCACCTTTGAGGCCTATACATTACAGGAGAAAACTGGAGACAGCTTCTATTTTGCCTACAACAGCAAGGGTGAGAAGGTAGATACGGTCTATAATTTCAATGGCGGCAACGCGAACGGATACAGCAGTGATATCCTGTTCAGCGAGTCCCGCGCCTGGGGAGATCTGACCATCAACCTGAATGGGGCAAAGCTGGACAATACCAAGAAGCTGACCATTCAGGTTACCTGTGATAAGAATACCTATTCAAAATCGTTTGATAGAACAGCTACAGAGCATGAGGGAGAGATTACCTTCCCGCTGCAGCTGGCAGGTCTGACCGAGAACGCCATCTATACCATAACCGTCAGCGGAACGGTACTGCGGACGACAACCATGCCCGGTGGTCAGGATCAGACCAGTCCGGTGGAGGAGACCCTGGGACGCTGCTTCTTCAAGACAGGAAGCTACCGAAAGGCAGAGACTTCCGATCAGACGCCTGCGGCTTTTGAAATGTCAGCTTACGGTGGAAAGGTATATGTACAGCTTCCCAAGGATGAGACTTACAAAACCTACAACAGTACAGAGACAACCTCCGCGTTCTATAAGGAGCGCGCGGCAGCCTCTGCCATTGAATTTACCGTATACAACAGCTTCGGAAATGAGACCGGTAAATTTGTTAAGAGTATCTATGATGTGACCTCTTACACGCCTTCCTATGTAGCCAACTCAGATGGACAGGGACAAGATTATAAAGCTCTCTTCCAGAGCCCCCTGGTAAACGGCTGGAATGAGAGCGGGGTTATCAATATTACCGAGGAGGATCTGAAAAACGCCGGTGTGACGGATACCAAGGCCGGTGAAATCAGTATCGCGGCGACGGCGTTATACGACTACAACTATTATCTGAGCCAGAATAACGCCGATTATGTGCAGGAGTTTGGAAGCGTGGATGAGATCCATTATAACCGGATCCCGCTGAAGGTCATCGAGAAGCGTGTCAACGGCGTGGCGAACGGTACCTATCTGAACTGGGTAAAAGTGGATCTGGGCGCCCGGGAGCCGGAGCTGCCTACAGCGGAAACGGCAGATCAGGATATTAAAGTGACGGCAGTGACCAATGGAGACGCTTACGCCTCCTCTATGAACGCTTCTATCGATAAATATGGAAAGAATACGGTCGTAGGCTATCGTCTGCACTCCAATTACGCCAACAGTAATGGAGATACCAACAGCATTACCTACTATGCCATGTATAAGGAAGCATACCAGGACTATGTGCCTGGCAGCAGTCTGGATCCGGTGCAGGAGTATCTGACCGGTATGAAAACCCTGGAAGATGGATCGGCAGCCGAAGGCACAACAGAAGAGGACATCCGTTCAAGCAGTGGAATCCGTTTCGCGGTCGAGGTAAGTGCGTCGGCAAGCAAGAAGGGCTCAGTTCCGGAGCTTCATGTGTTCGTATCGGATAAAGACTGGGATGAATTTCAGGCCGACAATGATTTGAAGGGGTATTGGAAGCTGGATCACGGGGTCTATAAAGCAATGGCGAAGGAATCCAATGGCAATTATTCCATCTTCGTCCCGAAGAACTGGATGCCCCGGGGATACAATTATGTATTTGCCTATACCGTAAAGAGTAACTACGGCGTAGACGCTACCGGGGAGGCATGGACCTATCCCTACGATATTGAAAAGTATGTTACTTCCCAGAAATATGCCGGAAAGCAGCAGCTGCCGCGAAGCAGCGGAGACGATTTCTCCAAGGAAAAGCCTACCGTGGCCTCTTATCTGGTGCATACGATGAAAAATGGGGAAGGCAAGCTGGAATCTCGTTGGAAGTACTATGTATACGATCCGGATAATGCCCTGGTGAAAGTCAGCGGCAAGTATTGCGCGATTGCCACGACGCAGGATAATTATAAAATCTATGCGCAGAATCTGATCAATACAAAAAAAGGAACGTCGGGTAACGTGCCTTACAGCAAGCTGGATGTGACGGTGGAAAGCAGCCATAACAGCAGCACATATACGGCAGATAAATTATTCGGAGCGGCTAACGAAAAATGGAAGCAGGACGATATCAGCGTATTCGACGTAGTCGTAAAGGATAATGACGTAAGCGGTTCTGCAATGCATCTGGCTGGAACCTCTTACTCTATCTGGCTGGAGATGGATCTGTTTGAAGGAAAATACAACAACAGAACAGGCGGCACCCAGTCGTTTCAGGACTGGTGCCTGACGGCAGATACCGAGGGCTATAATTACTGGTTATTGAAGACTGTATCCCAGAAGCCGGATATCACGGACGAGGCGGTCATTACCGGAATCGATGACAAGGCGCTCAAATACACACTGACGCCCTCAGACAGTACGGAGAAGGCTACGCTGACCATAGAGGGCGACACAACTGCCCTGAATGCCATTGCGGCGGTCTACTATGAGATCTATGAGAACAGCGGCAATCAGCTGGGAGATTGCGTGCAGAGCGGAACCGTGAACTTTGACGGCACTACGGCAGATATCAATATGACCTACGCGACGCCTGGAGATGACTACTATGTGAAGGTCAGCCCGGTGTACGATACGGGATATGCGGCTACACAGCTGTGGAGCAATAAAGAAGCGTCCAATACAGATGTTAATGCGGAGCAGATTGTAAAGCCGGAGCGGAGCCGGAGAAATAAGACGAATGATAAGGGATATTACTATGCGGTTCAGACACTGGGCGCCAACAGCTATGCGACCTCCCTTACCCTGGGAGCAGATAAGAAAAAGTATCAGTTTTCCTTCAGCGGATCCCGGGCGTACGGAAGTATCTTTGAGATAAAAGATGGAACGCTTGCCGCGGACGATGCCGGCGTCTATGCAATCACGGCAGAGCAGCAGCTGGCTGTCTACAATAAGACTGCCAGGGATCTGCAGATCGGGTATGGAAGCGCCGGAGCTTACAATGCCAAGGAGAATACAGACGCCTTCGCGTTCAAGCTTCTGACCCAGAAGGACGCGCAGAATCTGCAGGAGACTCCGGGAAAAGTAACGATTAAAGATTTTGACGGACAGAAGTATTTTTCTCTTGAGGCTGCGGATCGTGTGCCGACGGTAATTGCCAGAAGGCTTGAGAAACTAAGCCCTGTCTCTGACAGTCTGCAGTTCACGATTACAGAGTCTACGATCGAAATGCTGAAATCAGATGCTTATATCGGAGCTGCAGGAGAGGGCCGGATCTATCTGGAGGTATGGGAAGGATCGGCGAATGAGAGATACACAGGTGCATCAGGTGACCCTAATTTTACGAATATTTCCGATCAGGGCAAGGAAACGTCCGGAGCGGGATTGCGGCTCTTTGAGAACGCCACTTGCGACAACACGGGCGTGTACATAACCCTTCCGGACAACCTTAATAATCTGGACGACGGATATGAGCAGACCCTACGGCTTCGGAACCTGAATCCGGGAAAGAGGTATTATATCCGCCTGTATTATTACAAGAAGGAGGGTTCGGATTACCAAAAAGCGTATTTCACAGACGGAGCCACAATCACCGGTGGTGAGGTGAACGAGTTTTATTATGATGATCAGGGCCAGAGGACGGACAATCAGGATTTCTGTCTCTGTGTAATACAGAATGACTTTGTCAACATGGGCCTGGTGGGCGTGACCAATGCCAGCGAGCTGAAAGCCGAGTATAAGATGACCGGATATAAGCAGCAGGGTCTGGATGTCAAATACACCACCACATCGACGGAAGGCATGGAGTACGAGCTGACAGTCCTGAAGGCGGACGGAACCACGGAACTCATCACCTATGACGAACTGATGAAGGTACTGGGTTATCAGCGGGATCCGAACAAGACGAAGTATTATTGGGACTATAACGGAGAAACGTGGGCGAGCCGAAAAGACTTGACCTATTACAAGGTATCGAAGGACGGTTCGTTTACAGATACCGCATTTTCCTCTGGCTATAACAACACCCCGAGCTTCTTGTGGATGGACGGAACGGGCAGCGTCATGGACGTGCTTTCCAACAATGGAGCGGGAGGATCCTATGTGATACGGGTAAAGGCCCGTTATGAGGATCCCCTCCTGCAGGTGGATGGTAAAAATTACGCCATGATTTACAAATATGACAAGAATGGAAAGCAGGATCCGTCCGTAGAGGCGGATACCACCCGGTTCAGCGTAGCGGCCAAGGCAGATCCGACGATGACCCGATCCAAGGCGCTTCTGAAGAAGGATACGGATGGTAAGATTGGAGCCGTATTGAACCTGTATGTAAGCGACCTTTCTTACCGTCTGGGCTTCTATGAAACGGATGCTGCCACAGCAGCAACCATGGGTTACTATGGCGTCCGTATCAAGTATCAGAAGAGCGATGGAACAGGCGAGTGGACCTATATAGGGGAAGGATCAGATACAACCGTTATAACGGTAGATGGAGGAAGCGGAGAGAAAAGAAACGGCTGCCTGTATCTGAAAGCGGGAACACAGTCGACGCTGAACTTTTCGGTACTGGAGAACAAGCAGTATGTGGTAGAAATCTGGGGCTATTCCCTGAATCATCCGGATGAGACGAAGAATAAGCTGATTCTGGATTCTACAGGCGTGCTGAACCTGAACCAGAGCCTGAACACCGGCGATATCGACGCGCCGAGAATCGAAGACTCCAAGACAGAGTTCAACCAGGAGACCGGCGATTTTACCATCACCCTGTACAATGGCGTCAACCTGGATAAGCTGAACATGGCGCTGCTGACCCTTACGGGCTACAGCACAGACGGAACCCAGTGGAACGATTCCTATTCCTACGCGTTTAACGGCTTTACGAAGCTTGCCGACGCCGGAGGAAGAACGAGACATCAGATTACCATTTCTCTGAAGGATAGGTTGGAATCCGCGAAGCAGAATGACGCAATCAATATTACGACCTACTTTAATATTGACAATAAAGAGGGTCTGACCAATATCGCAACCTACAACCTGGACAGCTATGATAAGCCGAAGTCATAGAGGAGGAGTACACATGAGAAAATTAAGCGGAAAAGTGAAAGCCGCCATAGCAGTCTTTTCGGGACTGGTACTGCTGTGCATCGCAGTCATTGGCGCAGGCAGCATTTCCGTCATACAGGCGCAGGCAGCCAGCTATCCGCTGGCTGCGGGCAGCGTCATTTTCGACAATGCCAGAAGCGCGGTGGAACTGACGGAGGATTCCACCCTCCAGAAGCGGTGGAATACCGATTACATTCTCCATATGGGAGAGAAGGAATATGACTGCGGTGAGAATACCGTAGCTTATTCCCAGAGCAACGGAGCCGTACAGATCTTCGGGGGCGGCTATTATGTAGATGAAAGCGGCAATGTGATTATGCTGCAGAACTTTCATGAAATTGCGGATACAGACAATACCGGTTTCTATAAGCTGACAGACACAGCCTTTGTGGTGACCGGAAAGGATATCCACACAGAGGATAATTCGGTGCAGACCTCGGATTACGCCTATGTAATCATGGACAAGGTAGGAAATGCCAGAGTCATGAATCAGGACGTCAATCTGAAGGTGTTAAGCGGCAATAAGCTGCAGTGCGGCAGCTTAAGCCTGGATGCGGGCGATGGAAGCCTGACCTTCGGCAACAATACCATGGCGCTGGCTTCCGTACAGAGCCTGGCGCGCTATACCTACTCGGATACCGGTGAGATTATCGAGATCGACGTCCGCGGCGGTAACGGCGGAACCGGCGGAGCCGGAGGAACCGGAGGAACCGGCGGCGTCGGCGGAGCAGGCGGCGTCGGCGGAGCAGGCGGTATCGGCGGCGTCGGAGGAACCGGCGGAACCGGTGGAATGGGAGCCGCAGGAGCCGGCGGAGCAGGCGGTATGACGGCGGAACAGCTGGAGATCCTGTCCAATATGTTTATCCGCAGTACAGATAGCGGAAGAACCTGGGCTACCATCAATTACAACCTGTACGACCCCTTCGGATATCTGGGAACTGCCATGATCTGCGTATGGGAGGACGAGGGCGAAAGCGATCTCTCCCATATCGAAAGCGATAAGCTGAAGGTACAGACTGGGGAAGCCGGAGGCAATCAGATTACCTTCTACGATCTGAAGCCGGATACCCGTTATTATGCCAATATCGGTTACACCGACAGCAACGGCGATTATCAGGAGCGGGATCAGATCAGCTTTACAACGAAGGAATACAGCTGCAGCGTGGCCATCAACGCAATCCGGAGCAACAGTGTTACCTATACGGTATGTCTGGATAAGGAGCTGGCTGATATCAAGGAAGTAAAGATGGATCTGCTGTATGACGAAACGAATGTAGGCTCGACTACTACGATAACCGCAGGAGACAGTATTTACCGCAGTATGCAGTCTCAGACCGGATACCAGACGACCTTTGACAATCTGGACAGCGGCGCGATGACCGGAGACGCTGCGGCAGGAACCCTTACCGTTGTGGTGACGGGAATCCTGACAGACGGATCCAAGCTGGAGCTGGCAAGGACTACGCTGAATAACCCGTTGAAGCCCACCGGGGAGACAACGGCGCTTCAGGATCTGCAGAACCAGATACGTTCCGTAGAGGCGGATCTGGAATCGGTAACCAATGAGAACAGCAGACTGAGACAGCAGGTAGAACAGCTGCAGGCAGCAGGAAGTACAGCCGGCACAGGCACACAGTCCGGAAGCGGTGAGACAGCCGGAAGCGGCGGAACGACCACAGACCAGAGCAGTGCAGGGACGACACAGAGCAGCGCAGGCGGTACAGCGGCAGAGACACAGCAGTAAGAAGATAGAGACTACTGGGAAGATAGAAGGAGGAAAATATCATGGAATCAGTTGTAGCGGCAACCATCAGTGCCATCGGCGTAATGCTGGGCCTGGCATTTTTAGGAGTGGGCATTGGCCTGGGAATCATGGGTTCCCGTGTAGCAGAAGCAGTGGGACGTAACCCGGAGACGAAAAGCGACGTCATTCAGGGCGTCATGATCGTGGCAATCGTGCTTGCCATTCTGCTCCTGGTACTGTTCGCGTTTGTGTTCATGCTGCTGTTCTTTAATCCGCTGACAGTATAGAGTAAAACACAAAGCGGGAGGAGCAGGGTATGGTAATACTTGTGTTGGCAGCGGTGCTGCTGGTAATGCTGGCGATGAACGGGCTGATTTTCTATATCTTACGCACAGCAGTCCGTACCACGGAGCATCAGGTCCGGGAGCATTTTTCCCGGGAGCTGACGGTCTTCGGGGATACGGTGGAGGAAAAACAGCGCCGGAGCATGGAGCTGGACAGTCAGATTTCCGATATGAAAAAAGAAGCGGACGATATGAAAGAGATTATCGACGTGCTGAAAAGCTCTCCCTTTTACAGACCGCATAAGAATAAGGGCGAGAAGCTGGCGCCCCTGGCCCATTATGTAGATCGGAAATTCTTTGAAAATTATCGGACGGCAAAGGATCTGATGGCGGTTCTGGACAAAAAGGCCATCGTGGAAGAGGTTCAGAGGCAGGTAAGCTATCATGGGGACAGAGCCCGTTACGCGCAGCTCTGCGACCTGATAGATACCCTGAATTTCGATACGGTATATCAGCTGGAAACGGTTTCGGCCGAGGAGCAGCTTCAGGTTCTGGACGAGACGCTGAAGGAGGAGCAGCATGAGCTGTTCCTGGAATATGTGAAGGGCCTGGAAAAGCCGTTGAATTTCAGCGTACTGTCTTTTCTGGACTGGCTGAGACTTCAGAGAAGCGAGGAAGACCCCACGTTGTATGTGTATACAGGAGAAAAGCAGGATAATCTGGATCACATGGCTTCCAACGTGAAGACCTGTTATGACGAGAATATCTGCGAGGGCGTACGTCTGGTATACCAGAATCAGGTTTATGACTACAGTATCTGCCGGTAAGGAGTAAAAAATGAGTGATTATATTGCAAATTTGGTAAATGAAAAACTGCAGAGCATGAAGCGCATGGAAAATGTCTATGAGCAGGGAAAGGTAGCGAAGATCCGGGATTATATCCTGGAGGTATCCGGTCTGGAGTCTGTAGGCTTTTATGATCGCGTCCTGATCTCCGGCAATTCCGTAGGTTATGTAACCGGTATCAGCCGTGACAGCGTGACCGTAGCTCTGGTAAAGAAAAATTCAGATATTTATGTGGGCGACGAGGTCGTAACCACCGGGGAGACCTTCAGCGCCCTGTATAGCCCCGAGGCCATCGGCCACGTGGCCGATATTTTCGGAACGGATCTGCTGATGGGCGAGCAGTTCGCGGATCTGGAAGAAATCCCCATCGAGACAGAGCCGATCTCCATCATGGAGCGTGGTACGGTAAACCGTCCGCTTTATACGGGTATCGCGGGTATCGACCTGATCTATCCCATCGGCTTCGGACAGCGTCAGCTGATCATCGGAGATAAGAAGACAGGCAAGACCCAGATTGCCCTGGATACCATCATGAACCAGAAGGGACGGGACGTGCTCTGTATCTATGTGGCTATCAACAAGCCCAAGAAAATGCTGAAGGAGCTCTATGAGGAGCTGGCTTCCCGGGGAGCCATGGACTATACCCTGGTGATGGCTACCTTCAACGACGACGAACCGCCCGTATCTTATTTTACGCCCTATGCGGCCCTGTCTGTGGCAGAGAAGTATATGCGCGAGGAGAAGAAGGACGTGCTGGTCATCATCGACGACCTGAAGACCCATGCGGACTGCCATCGTGAGATCAGCCTTCTGGCAGGCAAGGTGCCGGGACGTGACGCGTATCCGCCCGATATCTTCTATACCCATTCCAGAATGCTGGAGAAGGGCTGTCAGCACAAGGACGGCGGATCCATCACCATTCTTCCCATCGTGGAGACCAGAGGCGGAGATATCACAGACTATATCTCCACCAATATCATTTCCATCACAGACGGACAGCTGGTGCTTTCCAGAAAGAGCTTTGAGGCAGGCGTAAAGCCGGCGATCAACTACGGTCTGTCCGTATCCCGTCTGGGCGGCGCGGTACAGGATTCCGATATGAAGCGTCTGGGCAGCCAGGTCCGCCGGGAGTTCTTAAGCTACCTGGAGACCAAGGAGGTCTATCAGCTGGCCAATATCGAGGAAATGGGACCGGAGATGCAGAGACGTTTCGCCAAGGGACAGCAGTTTGAGGAGCGCCTGCAGCAGTATAAGTTCTCACCCAGAAGCCGGGAAGAAATTCTCTCCATGTTCCAGGAAGTATTGAACAGTTAGGCGAAGGAGTAGAGGCGCATGAGTTTAAAAAACGTAGTTAAGGTTATGAATTTCCATGCCC
>CAKRTY010000028.1 GCA_934402125.1 uncultured Anaerosacchariphilus sp.
GCGCTGATCGGGGCCGGACATGAGATTACCCTGGTGGTGTCCCAGCCGGATAAACCAAAGGGCAGAGGCCATGAGCTGCAGCCTACCCCGGTGAAGGAGGCGGCCTTAAAGCACGGCCTGACAGTCTATCAGCCGAAGAAGGTGCGGGATCCGGAGGTTATAGAGAAGCTCCGGGCGACCGAGGCCGATGTGATCGTAGTCATTGCCTTTGGCCAGATCATTCCGAAAGCCATTCTGGAAATGAAGCAGTACGGCTGTATCAATGTACACGCCTCCCTGCTTCCCAAATACCGCGGCGCGGCTCCCATTCAGTGGGCCGTCATCGACGGGGAGAAGGAAAGCGGCGTGACCATTATGCAGATGGACGAGGGACTGGACACCGGAGATATGCTGCTTAAGGGAAGCGTAGCCCTGGCGGCAGACGAGACCGGAGGAAGCCTGTTCGACAAGCTGGGAGCCCTTGGTGCAGATCTTTGCGTGGAAGCGCTGGATAAGCTGGAAAAGGGTGAGCTGAAGCCGGAGAAGCAGGGCGAAAGCCCGACGGAATACGCCCGGATGCTCACCAAGGAGATGGGCTGTCTGAACTGGCAGGAGAGCGCCAAGAAGCTGGAACGGCTGATTCGTGGTCTGAACCCGTGGCCCAGCGCCTATACAAAGCTGGGCGACAAGACGCTGAAGATCTGGTCAGCGCAGGTATGTGAGAGGACGGATGAAAATGCCGCCTGTGGGGAGATTATAGATGTGACGAAGGATGCTGTCTGTGTGGCCTGCGGCGAAGGGGCTCTTAAGATCACCGAGCTTCAGCTTCAGGGTAAGAAACGGATGGATACGGGAGCCTTTTTACGGGGGTATCACCTGGAACCGGGCACAAAGCTCGGCTAGGCGAAGCAGCCCCTCGTTGGTATTCCGGTCTGCCCCGTGCGAGGGCAGATAAATGAAAGGAGTGTTACATGATTGGATATGGCTATGGTTACTATATGGATCCCACTTATATTCTGGTACTGATTGGCGTGGTAATTTCCCTATGGGCCTCGGCAAAGGTGAAAATGACCTATTCCAAATACAGCCGGGTCCGCAGTATGAGCGGACTTACCGGAGCCCAGGTGGCAGATCAGATTCTGCGGGCAAACGGAATCTACGATGTGCGGATTGAGCATGTGAGCGGCGAGCTGACGGATCATTACGATCCGAAGAACCGGGTACTGCGCCTGTCGGACGTGGTTTATAATTCCACCTCCGTGGCGGCGCTCGGCGTGGCGGCCCATGAGTGCGGTCACGCGGTACAGGACGACCGGGATTATTTCCCACTGCGTTTCCGCAACGCCCTGGTTCCGGTGGCGAATTTCGGCACCCAGGCAGCCTGGCCCATTATTCTGGTGGGACTGCTTTTTGCCGGCAGCTCCTTTCTGATTAACCTGGGAATTCTGTTATTCTCCCTGGGCGTGCTGTTCCAGCTGGTGACCCTGCCGGTGGAGTTTAACGCGTCCCGCCGGGCGATCCAGATTCTGGGAAATACAGGAATTTTATACGGAGACGAAATCCGGGATACGAAGAAGGTTTTAAGCGCGGCAGCCATGACTTATGTGGCAGCGGCAGCGGCTTCGATTCTGTCCCTCTTACGTCTCCTGATACTCTTTGGAGGAAGAAGAAATCGTGACTAAGGGAACGGATATCCGGGAGCTGGCTCTGGGGGTTCTGCTGGAGGTTTCCGCAGGGCAGGAGTACAGCCACATTGCGCTTCGGAATGTTCTGGACAAATACCAGTATCTGGAAAAACAGGAGCGCGCCTTTTTAACACGCCTGGTGGAGGGAACCCTCGAGCGGCGGATAGAGCTGGATTATATCATCGATCAGTTTTCCAGCGTAAAAGTGAAAAAACAGAAGCCGGTTATCCGGGAAATCCTGCGGATGTCGGTTTATCAGCTCCGGTATATGGACAGTGTGCCGGATTCCGCCGTCTGCAACGAGGCGGTGAAGCTGGCGCAGAAAAAGGGCTTCCGGCAGCTAAAGGGCTTTGTAAACGGCGTGCTCCGGAATATTGCCCGGAATCTGGACGGAGTGAAGCTGCCGCCGGAGAAGGAGGAGGCCTCCTATCTGTCGGTACGCTATTCCATGCCGGAATGGATGGTGAAGGAATGGCTTGGACTCTATGGAAGGGAAGTCACAGAGAAAATGCTGGCGGCCTTTTATGAGAAGGAGCCGCTGACAATCCGCGTAAACCGGAACCGGATTACCCCGGAGGAGCTTCGGAAGCGTCTGGAGGGACGGAATATCCGCGTCCAGGCGGCGCCCTATATCGAAGGAGCCCTGCAGATAGAGGGCTTTGATTATCTGGCGGGCCTGGAGGAATTTCAGGAGGGTCTGTTTCAGGTGCAGGACGTAAGCTCCATGCTGGCTGTGGAAGCAGCCGGTGTGAAAGCAGGCGACTATTGTATCGATGTCTGCGCGGCCCCCGGCGGCAAGAGCCTCTATCTGGCGGAAAAGGCCGGGGCAGAGGGCCACGTGGACGCAAGGGATCTGACGGATTACAAAGCGGGACTGATCCGGGAAAATGTGGAGCGTCTGGGAAGCGCCAATGTGACGGTGGAAGTGAAGGACGCCTGCGTCTTTGATGAGAGTTCCCGGGAAAAGGCAGACGTGCTGCTGGCGGATCTGCCCTGCTCAGGCCTGGGCGTCCTGGCGAAAAAGACCGATGTCAAGTACCGTATGAGCAAGGAACAGCAGCAGGAGCTTCAGGCGCTGCAGCGGAAGATTCTGAGTACGGTAGAGGCCTATGTAAAGCCGGGCGGTACGTTGGTATACAGCACCTGTACCATCCATCAGGGCGAAAATGAAGAAAATGTCCGCTGGTTTCTGGAGCATTTCCCCTACGAGGCAGTATCGCTCAATGACTGCCTGCCAGAGGAGCTTCACAGCGAAACCACAGGAAAGGGATACCTGCAGCTGCTTCCGGGCGTCCGGTCCTGCGACGGCTTCTTTATCGCAAAATTCAGAAAGAATGACGGAAAATAACATGGAACAGAAGGATATCAAATCCCTGACGCTGGAGGAACTTAAAGAAGAGCTTCTGGCTCATGGGGAAAAGGCTTTCCGGGCAGGTCAGATCTACAACTGGATGCATGGGAAGCTTGCTTCCGGCTTTGATGAGATGAGTAATCTCTCCAAGCCGTTACGGGAGCTTCTGAAAAAGGAATATGAATATACCAGCCTGGAGATTGTGGAGGTTCAGCGCTCACAGCTGGACGGAACCTGTAAGTATCTGTTCCGCCTGGCGGATGGCAACGTGATTGAGAGCGTGCTCATGCGTTATCATCACGGAAACTCCGTGTGCATTTCCTCCCAGGTAGGCTGCCGTATGGGCTGCCGCTTCTGCGCCTCCACCATTGGCGGCGTGGTGCGATCCTTAAAGGCATCGGAAATGCTGGATCAGATTTACCGGATTCAGAGGGACACCGGAGAGCGGGTGTCCAATGTGGTGGTGATGGGAACCGGGGAGCCTCTGGATAACTATGACAATCTGCTGTGCTTTATCCGGCTTCTGACCGATGAAAACGGATTGCATATCAGCCAGCGGAACCTGACGGTGTCCACCTGCGGCATTGTGCCCCGGATCCGCCAGCTGGCGGACGAGGATCTGGCCATTACCCTGGCCCTGTCGCTCCACGCGGTGACCCAGGAGAAGCGGGCGGAGCTAATGCCTATCGCCCACAAGTATCCGCTGCCGGAGGTGCTGGACGCCTGCGCCTATTATTTTCAGAAGACAGGACGCAGACTGACCTTCGAGTACAGCCTGGTGGGCGGCGTCAACGATTATCCGGAGGACGCGAGAAAGCTGGCGGCCCTGGCGAAGCCCATTCACAGCCATGTGAATCTGATTCCGGTAAATCCGGTGACGGAGCGCAGATTTGTGCAGCCGAAGAAGGAGGTCATCGGCAATTTCAAAAAGGAACTTGAAAAATATGGTATAAATGTTACTATTAGAAGAGAAATGGGACGCGATATCGACGGCGCCTGCGGCCAGCTCCGCAGACGTTATCTGAAAAACGGAGAACCCGGAGAGGAGGAGTCAGATGCTGAAGGCCTGGGGTATGAAGGACATCGGTAAATGCCGCGAGATCAATCAGGACTATATTTTTGTGTCGGAGAAGCCGGTAGGCAATCTTCCGAACCTGTTTCTGGTAGCGGACGGCATGGGCGGTCACAAAGCAGGCGATCTGGCCTCTGAATATACGGTTGCCAAGGTACAGGAATCCAGCAGTATGCAGACCATTCCCTATCAGATTCTGAAGGGAGCCTTTCAGTACGCCAACCAGAGACTTCTGGAGAAGGCCGGTGAGTCGGAGAAATACACCGGAATGGGAACCACCCTGGTGGCGGCTACGGTGAAGGGCGAAGCGGTCTACATCGTCAATGTGGGAGACAGCCGTCTGTATAAAATCGGCGACCGGATCGAGCAGATCACAGAGGATCATTCCCTGGTGGAGGAGATGGTCCGCATGGGAGAGATTTCCAGAGAACAGGCACGGAATCATCCCGACAAAAATATTATTACGAAAGCAATCGGCGTGTCAGATAATGTGGAGCCAGACTATTTTGATACAGAGCTTCGGAAGGGCGAATGCCTTCTGATGTGCTCAGATGGTCTGAGCAACATGGTTCCGGATCAGCAGATCAAGGAAATTGTGGATATGCGCACGGATCTGGAATCCTGTGCCAGAGAGCTGATAAGGGCGGCCAATCACAACGGCGGGAGAGATAACATTGCTGTCGTATTAATAGAACACATCTAATGAGGTGAAAGTATGGTTAGAATCGGAATGTTTTTAGGAGACCGTTACGAGATTCTGGAAAAAATCGGATCCGGCGGAATGGCAGAGGTATTTAAGGGAAAGGATCACAAGCTGAACCGCTTTGTGGCCATCAAGGTCCTGAAAGACGAGTTTGTGGAGGATAAGAATTTCGTCCGCAAGTTCAAGGAGGAGGCCCAGGCAGCAGCAGCCCTGGCCCACCCGAACATTGTAAATGTCTATGACGTGGGAGACGAGCAGAATATCTTCTATATCGTGATGGAGCTGGTGGAGGGAATCACCCTCAAGACCTATATTGAGAAGAAGGGACGCCTGACGGTCAAAGAAGCGACCAGTATAGCCATTCAGGTGGCCTCCGGTCTGGAAATCGCCCATAACAATCAGATCGTACACCGGGACATCAAGCCCCAGAATATCATCATTTCCCGGGAGGGTAAGGTGAAGGTGACAGATTTCGGCATTGCCAAATCCATCTCCTCCAACACCAATACGGCGGACGCCATGGGCTCCGTTCATTATACCTCTCCGGAGCAGGCCAGAGGCGGCTACAGCGACGCCAAGAGCGACATCTATTCCCTAGGTATCGTCATGTACGAGATGGTAACCGGCCGGGTACCCTTTGACGGGGAGACTACGGTTGTGGTGGCCGTGAAGCATCTGCAGGAGGATATGGTATCCCCCAGAGTCTATGCTTCTGATGTGCCGGTAAGCCTGGAGCATATTATCTTAAAATGTACGGAGAAGAGTCCGGATCGCCGCTACGCAAGCGCAGCGGAGCTGATTGCGGACTTAAAGCAGTCCCTGCTTACGCCGGACGTGAATTTTGTAAAAGAGATCGTGCCGGACGGAGCTAAGACGGTAGCCATCACCCGGGACGAGATTTCCAAAATCAAGCGGGAGACCGGACGGATTCCGGTGACTTCTGATGACGCAGAGTCCCGTTACGCCTACCTGGATCGTCTGAAGGAAGAACAGGAAGATCCGGACGAAGAAGACGAGGATGATTACGAAGACGACTACGAAGACGACGACTACGAGGACGACGAGGACGAAGATTACGGAGAGGAACGCGGCAGAAAGGGCGGTCTCTTTGGCTTCCTGAAGAAAGGGAAAGAGGAAGACGATGAGGACGACGATGAGGACGGCGACGGCGGTATCCTGGATCCGAAGATGGAGAAGATTATGACCATCGGCGGTATCGTGGCGGCTGTCATTATCGTGATTATCCTGGCCGTGATTATCGGTAAGGTACTGGGCTTCGGAAAAGGCTCCAGCGATAAGAAAACCGACGATACGGAGATCGCGGACGTTCTGGATCAGGAGGTAGAGGTTCCGGATCTGCTTGGCAAGAGCTATTCTGAGGCGAAGGAAGCACTGAATAAGCTGGGTCTGGGTATCAAGTTGGGCGAGACAAAATCCTCAGACAAGTACGAAGCAGGTCAGATTATCAGCCAGAGTGAGGAAGCAGGCACCAAGGTTGACGCCAATACCACCATCGTGGTAGATGTGTGCGGCGATGGCGAGAAGGTGGAGGTTCCTGATGTAAAGGGCTACTCCGAGGCCAAGGCCAAGAGCGCGCTGGAGGCGCTGGGACTTTCTGTGGATGTTACAGAGGTGGCCAATGAGGAAGTAGCGGCAGGCAAGGTTATTTCTACTTCTCCTGCAGCAGGCAAGAAGATCGATAAGAGCAGCGTGGTAACGGTAGTAGTCAGCAAGGGCAAGGAAGAGGATCAGCAGGTGGAGGTTCCGACCATCACAGGCAAGACCGAAGACAAGGCCAAGGAGCTTCTGAAGAACGCGGGACTGGCTTCCGGCCAGGCTTCCCAGGACTTCAGCGATACCGTGGAGGAAGGAAACATTATCTCCCAGAGCCCGAAGGCAGGCACCAAGGTAAATAAGGATACCAAGGTAAGCTATGTAATCAGTAAGGGCAAGGAAAAGAAGGAAGTGTATATCGGAGACGCTGAAAAGGACGGAAGTACCGAGAGCGCAGTCACCAATTACCTGACAAATAAGGGCCTGAAGGTATCACGTTCGGAAGCATACAGTGACAGTGTACCGAAGGGAAATGTAATTTCTTATAAACCCGGAAATGGTTCCAACGTTGAAGTAGGAAGCACCGTCAACATTGTAGTCAGCATGGGACCGGAGCCGGTGAAGACAGCAACCGTACCGGGCGCAGGGGACAGCGTAGATGAAATTACAAACCGTGGATTTGTAGTTGGCAGTATTTCCAAAGAATACAGCGACAGCATTGCGAAGGATAAGATCATTTCCTGCAGCCCCAATGGCACGCAAAACGTGGGAACTAAGATCAATGTAGTGGTAAGTAACGGTGTGTGCACCCATCCGAACGTGGATTCCAGTGGAAAATGTACCCAGTGCGGTAAGACAGGTCTGACACCGCCCACCCCCACTCCGGATCCGACCCCGACGCCTTCCGAGGGCGGAGAAGGTAATACACAGTAACCATAACCGAAAGCAGAACTTACATGCAGGGAAAGATAATAAAAGGAATTGCCGGATTCTACTACGTTCATGTAGTAGAATCCGGTATCTATGAATGTAAAGCAAAGGGGAGCTTCCGCAACCAGAAGGTGAAGCCGCTGGTGGGGGACAATGTCCGGCTGGAAGTGCTTGATGAGGAAGAAAAAAAGGGGAATATCCAGGAGATCCTGCCCCGGAAAAATGAACTGATCCGGCCGGCTGTGGCCAATATCGATCAGGCACTGGTTATCTTCGCGGCAGCGAAGCCCAGGCCCAATTTCAATCTGTTGGATCGGTTTCTGATTCTGATGCAGTATCAGAAGGTTCCGGCTGTGGTTTGCTTCAACAAGCAGGATATGGTAGAAGAGGAGGAGCTTCAGCTTCTTCGGGATACCTACGAGAGCGCCGGGTATCCGGTCCGCTTCACCAGCGCAGTCCGGGAAGAGGGCCTTACTGAGATCCGGGAGCTGCTGAAGGGAAAGACCACAACTGTGGCAGGCCCCTCTGGCGTGGGAAAATCTTCCCTTATCAACCTCCTGTCCCCGGAGGCGGGCATGGAGACCGGAGACATCAGCAGGAAAATTGAGCGTGGAAAGCATACCACCCGCCATTCCGAGTTGTTTGCCCTGGACGAGGATACCTTTATCTGCGATACGCCGGGCTTCAGCTCCATCTATCTGCCGGAAATGGAGAAGGAGGAGCTGGGGACTTATTTCCCGGAATTCGCGGAATACGAGCCCTTCTGCAGATTCCAGGGCTGCGCCCATATCCATGAGCCGGGCTGCGGCGTCAAGGAAGCGCTGGAGGAGAAGAAAATCAGTTCCATAAGATATGAGAATTACAAGCTTCTCTATGAGGAGCTGAAGGATAAGAGGAGGTATTAGTTATGATCAACAGACTTGCCCCGTCCATTTTGTCCGCGGATTTCGCGGCTCTGGGGGAGGACGTGAGAAAAGCAGAGGAGGCAGGCGCGGAGTACCTGCATATCGACGTCATGGACGGCCATTTTGTGCCGAACCTGTCCCTGGGATTTCCGGTGATTGAGTCTATCCGCAGAAAATCCGTGTCAGTATTTGACGTTCATCTGATGATGGACAATCCGGATCAGTATATCAAGGCCTTTGCCGAGGTAGGAGCAGACATTCTGACCGTTCACGCGGAGGTATGTCCCCATCTGAACCGTACGGTGGCAGCCATCAAGGAAAATGGCATGAAGGCCTGTGTGGCCCTGAATCCGACCACGCCGCTGTCCGCGCTGGATTATATCCTGGAAGAGCTGGATATGGTGCTGCTGATGACGATAAATCCGGGCTTCGGCGGACAGAAGTATCTGGAGAGCAGTACCAGAAAGATTCGTGAACTTCGCAAAATGATGGAGGATCGCGGACTGGAAATCGATATCGAGGTGGACGGCGGAATCAAGCTGAACAATGTGCAGACAGTTCTGGACGCGGGAGCCAACATCATCGTGGCAGGCTCCGCGGTATTTGGCGGTGACATCGAAAAGAACGTAACAGATTTCAGGAAAGTATTAGGGGAAGCATGAAGACAGTCATTATAAGCGGGGGCAGAATCGATCGGGATTTTGCCCTGTCTTTTTTAAAACAGGAAGCATTTGATCAGATCATTGCCGTAGATAACGGTTTGAAATTTCTCTATGAGAACGGCATAAAGCCTACCTGGATTGTAGGCGATTTCGATACGGCGGCTCCGGAGCTGGTGGCGTATTACCGGACAGAGACAGAGATTCCGATCCGCCAGTTTAATCCGGTGAAGGACGCCACAGACAGCCAGATCGCCATTGAGCTGGCCCTGGAGCTGGGCAGCGGGGAGATCACGATTCTGGGCGGCACCGGAACCCGTCTGGATCATGTCCTGGGCAATATCCAGAGCCTGATGCTGGCAAAAAAGAAGGGCGTATCCTGCGTGATTCTGGACGAATACAACCGGATCCGGCTGATAGATGGAAGGTTACAGCTGAAAAAGGAGGAGCAGTATGGCAGGTATGTGTCGCTGCTTCCGCTGACAACGGAGGTTACCGGGGTGGATTTGACCGGGGTTAAATATCCCTTATCGGATTACACCTTTACCAGCACCGGAAGCGCAGGACTTGGCGTCAGCAACGAAATTACCGCAGAAACAGCGGAAATACGTGTAAAATCAGGAATTTTTATCCTGATCGAGTCCTCCGATCAGCCGAAAAAATTTGAAACTTTATAGAAGAAAAATAGAAATCCGGGGTGAAAAATCCGGTTGTCTGCATAATAAGATAAATAAAAATGTAAGATTGTGGGAAAAGCATCTGAAGTTTGAAAAAGATTGTCGAGAAACCGTGAAAAATCTTTGTGCAGAATCACTAAAAAAAGGAGCAAAAGCCTTGGGAAACAAAGAGTTTGTCCGGGGATTGACAAATCCGGGGCTTGCTGTCATAATACGTCCATCGCAACATGAATGCGTATTCAAGCCTGAAGGAGTGAAAAGAAATGCAGACAAAAAAGATTAAGCTGAATGCAACGGAGGATGTACGGGAATTTGTACAGGGCGCCAGCAAATGTGATTTTGATGTAGATATTTTTTATAATCGAATTCTGATTGACGCAAAGTCCATTCTTGGTGTGCTGAGCATGGATCTGAACCAGATACTGACCGTGAAATGTCATGGTGAGAGCGGGGAATTTGACCGTGTGCTGGCAAAGTTTGCAGTTGCATAAATAGGAACGCGGAAGAGGGAGCCTCCGGCAGTATGCCGGGGGCTCTTTTTATGTAACAGGAAATTCCGATGGAATCCCCTGTTACAGGATTCTATTTTCATGTTATAATGGATTCCAGAATACAACAGGAGTCAGGAAAATGGAAGAGACAAGAACCCAGCTTCGTATCTCGGTACGCGATTTAGTAGAGTTTATTCTCCGATCGGGAGATCTGGACAACCGAACAGGCGGAAAAACGGATTTGACGGCCATGCAGGCGGGAGGCCGGCTGCACCGGAAGCTGCAGCGGCGGATGGGAGCCCATTATACCGCCGAGGTGAGCCTGAAATATCTGGTTCCCATGGGAGAGTTTGACTGTCTGGTGGAAGGCCGGGCGGACGGGATTCTGGAAGAGGACGGCAGGATTTACATCGATGAGATCAAGGGAACCTACCGGGACGTGGCCCTTCTGGAGGAGCCGGTTCCGGTACATCTGGCCCAGGCCCTCTGTTATGCCTGCATATATGCCAGACAGCAGGATTTGCGGCAGATCGGCGTGCAGATGACCTATGGAAACCTGGAGACAGAAGAGCTGCGTTATTTCCGCACGATCCATGAGCGGGAGGAGCTGGATCAGTGGTTTGACGAGCTGATGGGCCGTTACGAAACATGGGCCCGGTTCCAGTATGAATGGAAAAAGACCCGGAAGGCCAGCATTCAGCCCCTGGAATTTCCCTTCGCTTACCGGGAGGGACAGCGGGAGCTGGCCTACAGCGTCTACCGCGCCATTGCCCGGGAAAAACGGCTTTTTATCCAGGCACCCACCGGCGTGGGCAAAACCATGTCCACGGTCTTTCCCGCAGTGAAGGAGGTGGGGGAAGGACTGGGGGACCGGATCTTTTA
>CAKRTY010000029.1 GCA_934402125.1 uncultured Anaerosacchariphilus sp.
GACAGTGACGGCCAGCTTATCCTCAAACTCACGGTTGAGTGCCCGGGAAGTATGCTCCGGCACCAGATCCATCTTTTCTGCTTTATCAAAAGCAAAACGCGCCAGCGCATGAATCAGCTTTTCCCTCTCCGCCTCGTACACCACAATTGCGTCCCGGGTGCGATCATAGACCTTGACCGACTTCACACCGTCCACAGCCAGCAGATAGTATTCCAGTACATCTGCCTGCCGCAGTGTCATTCGCCCGCAGCAGAGATGTACCCGCAGCCGTCCCGGTAAATCATGTAAAATCGTACATTTCATGGGTTACTCCACCTTGCTTTCCTCCGCTTCCTCGGAAGTATCCTCCACAATAGCGGAAGCCTCCGCCTCGGCACGCTGGTCATTGATTGCCTTAGCCTCCGCGTAGATATCGTCCGCGCCTTCCCTTACAGCGGTGACTGCGGTCATCACACAGTCCTTTGCCCGCAGGGCAGCGGCCGTGGTCTGAACGTAGACCTTTTTGGCATCCTTACTTCCCAGTACCTTGATTCCACCTGTGCCAAACAGCACGCCTGCAGCAAATAAACCCATTTTCTTCATGTCCATCATCATTTCCTCCTAATATAAAATGTTATTAGTCAATCCTAACCTATGTCCGCACAGCATCTTGTTAGAATTGGCTAAACATGTTATAGCATGCTTTTTTTCATTTTACAAGAGATGCGTGAAAAAAATTCTCGGAATCCCTGCTATTTTCACCGGTATTCCACCTCTACCAGAAACAATCCCTGGGCCGGAGCCATGACTCCGGCCTGCTCCCGGTCGAGGGATTCCAGAATCGTAAGGATCGACTCGGGGCTCTTTTTATGTAAGCCTACCTCTACCAGCGTGCCGGTAAGAATTCTCACCATATGATAGAGAAAGCCATTTCCCGTAAATGAAAGAATCAGCTCCGCTCCCTTTTGTTCCAGATGGATCGCTTCTATGGTCCGTACCGTAGACTTTTTCGTCTTCTTCATCGAACTGAAGGCCCTGAAATCGTGGGTTCCGGTCAGATACTCTGCCGCCCGGTTCATGGCCTGCACATCCAGCGGCTGCCCCACGGTCCAGCTATAACGGCGGTCAAATACATTGTGAAGCGGACTGTTCCAGATATGATAGCTGTAGGTTTTCCGCACAGCGCTCAGACGGCTGTGAAAGCGTCCGTCCACTTCTTCCACCGAACGGACACCGATATCCTCCGGAAGATAATGATTCAGCTTTTCCAGTAATTCTTCGCAGGACATCTGTGAACGCGTCTTAAAATTCGCCACCTGCCCCAGGGCGTGGACGCCTGCGTCTGTACGACCGGATCCTGCGATCTCTACAGGCTCTCCCAGCAGACGGCTCAGCACTGCCGTCAGCTTTCCCTGTATGGTATGCTCCTCATGCTCCTGGCTTTGCCAGCCACTGTACCGGGTACCGTCGTATTGCATGATGATTTTTATATTTCTCATAAAATATGCTTTCCCTTTCTGTCTTTTTCGTGTATCATAATGGTTAGATATTGATTCCGTATGAACTGATTTATATCGAGGTGTCTCACAATGTTTGGTTTTATTTTTGAAATTATCGTATTTATCGTAATTTTTCGCGCAATTGCTGCGTCTAAAAAGAACGCACAGAGGAAGCAGGGTTCCCGTCCGGCGACGCCAAATCAGCCTGCCGCCAGCCCCTACAGGCCTCCGGTGCCCAACAAACCGGCTTCTAAAAAGCAGAAGAACGGCTGGCAGCCCACCGCTGAAAAGGCAAAACCGGCTGTGCCCAACCGTCCGAAGCCGGAGAAGGCTGCCGACTCTGCGGAAGCCTCCGCCCGTACCTTTGTGGAACCCAGCCGTCCTTACCGGGCACCCCACAACGCAGGCGAGCGTTACGAGGAATGGATGCCGGTTCCGGAAGGAAAGAAGGTCTGCCGCTGCAGCTACTGCGCCGCGGACAATCTGATCCCCAAGGGCGCGGATCCCAGCAATTACTCCTGCTATTTCTGCAGGGAGGAACTGTAAATCCAAGAGATGAAGCAGGCTGTTTCTATTCTGCCTCATCTCTTTTTTGTTTCCCTTTTTTATTATCTTTTTTTCATTTCCTTCCGAATCCACTTCTCCGATTCCGCTAGTCTCTGATCCAGAACCTCCATATTTTCCCGACCCACAGCCGCTTTCATATACGCGTATTCATCTAACAGGCCCTGTCCGTGAGGCACCAGATAAGCGCCGGAATCACTGCCAAGTCCTATCCGCGCGCCCTTCTCAAAGGCAAATCGCACCGCCCGACTCTGCCGCTCCAGGATTGCCTTCACCTGCTCGTCCGGAAACCGGCCGCAGCCTGTGAGATTTCCCGTAGGCGCAAAGGTAGGCACCCAGATGGTGGGGCTTTCCGCCAGCTGACACAGGGTTTCCTCCTCCATGTAGTTGCCGTGCTCCAGGGTATCCACACCGGCTGCCAGGGCCGCCTGCACCGTTCCGTCGCCATTTCCGTGGGCCATGACCTTCAGTCCCGCATCGTGGGCCGTCTCTATCATATAGGAAATCAGTTCCGCATCCAGTCCTTCTTCGGTCAGCTTTCCGTAGGTATCAAATTCCATAATCCCGCTGATCATGATTTTGATAAAGTCCGCTCCCTGCTTCCGGGCTCTGTCTACCAGAGCCCGGTACCCCTTTCTGTCATCAAAGGGCAGTCCTACAATCCCGCCGTAGTGTCCTCTTTTGTGAATGGCAAAAATGGGAGTTCGATAATCAATCCCATACGCTCCGGCCAGCTCCCTGGCCCGTTCTGAGACGCCGTAGGCATCGCCCCCGTCCCGCACAAAGGTAATATCCGCCTGCTGCCAGGCTGCCAGGTGCTCCCGGATCGCCTGCTCGTCCGGTCCGTTTTTATGCAGAGCTACCGCCGCCTTATAGTTTTTCCCATCCATAATCACATGGGCATGACATTCTCCAAACACTGAAAATCCGCCTCCCGCCTGTGTTCTCTCTCTTGTATTTCTTCTCTGTCAAGTGTACTCAAAGGCCGGAAAAAAGTCAATCATTCGCATTCTTTTTGATTGACACCGTTTGGTGTTTGTGATACGCTAAACCCAGCCGCATTAACGCGGTAATAAACCTTTTTTTAATTATTTTGGAGGTATCACAATGAACAAAGGTACAGTTAAGTGGTTCAACAACCAGAAGGGTTACGGATTCATCTCTGACGAGCAGGGAAACGATATTTTCGTACACTTCTCCGGCATTAAGTCTGATGGATTCAAGTCTCTGGAAGAGGGTCAGGCTGTAGAGTTTGACGTAATCGACGGAGCTAAGGGACCGCAGGCTACCAACGTAACCAAGTTATAATCAGCCGTAAATGATGTGCCTTTTTCTAATATCCAGACTTTTTGACCTCTGACTAGAATAAAGCATCGAATGAAACGCAGATTTAACAGGAAAAACCGCTTCCGTGAGTTCACGAAAGCGGTTTTTCTGTCATATTTTTCTCATTTATTGTAACAATTCCTTCAAAATCTCGTTGATCCTGCCCGGGTTCGCCTTTCCCTTCATCTCCTTCATGGTCTGGCCCACCAGGAAGCCCAGGGCTTTCTCCTTACCGCCCTTATAATCGGCTACAGACTGGGGATTTGCTGCCACGATGTCTTCTATGATCTTCCGTAAAGCGCCCTCGTCGTTGACCGTCTTCAGGCCCTTTTCCTCCACATATTGCTCCGGATCCACATTTTCATAGAAGATATGCTCAAATACTTCCTTAGCCACGCTGCTGTTGATGGTTCCTCCATCTGCCAGCTCGACAAGCTTCGCCAGATGTTCCGGGGAAAACTTCAAATCCTCCGGCTCCTGTCCATTTTCCTTCAGAAGCCGCATGGTCTCCACCATCAGCCAGTTGGATACCTTTTTCGGCTTGCCACAGATAGCCGTGGCCGCCTCGAACATATCTGCCATCTGCTTGGAGGCTGTCAGAAGCTGCGCGTCGTATTCCGGAATCTCAAATTCCTCCCGGTAGCGACGAAGCTTCTCCGTCCGCAGCTCCGGCTGACGGGCTTTGATTTCCTCCAGCCATTCCTCGCTGATATCGATGGGCGGCAGGTCCGGCTCCGGGAAATAACGGTAATCCTGCGCGTCCTCCTTGGAACGCATGGCGTGGGAGCTTTCTTTATTGTCATCCCAGCGGCGGGTTTCCTGGACAACCTTTTTTCCTTCCTCCAGAAGCTCTATCTGACGCTGGCGCTCGCCCTCAATGGCGCGGCCGATGGCCTTAAAGGAATTCAGGTTCTTCATCTCCGTACGGGTGCCAAACTTCTGCGCTCCCAGTTCCCGAACAGACAGGTTCACGTCCGCACGCATGGAGCCCTCCTGAAGCTTACAGTCGGACGCTCCCAGATACTGGATGATCAGCCGGAGCTTATCCAGATACGCGATTACCTCCTCTGCGCTCCGCATATCCGGCTCCGAGACAATCTCAATCAGCGGCACGCCGCTTCGGTTGTAATCCACCAGGGAGCAGTCCTCCCACTCGTCGTGGATCAGCTTTCCGGCGTCCTCCTCCATATGAATCTCATGGATTCCGATTTTCTTCGTGCCGGTCTCCGTCTCAATTTCCACATAGCCGTTCCTGCAGATGGGCGCATAGAGCTGGGAAATCTGGTAGTTCTGAGGGTTATCGGGGTAAAAATAATTTTTCCGGTCAAATTTGCTGTGACGGGTAATGGCGCAGTTGGTGGCCAGACCTACGGCCATGGCATACTCCACCACCTTTTTATTCAATACCGGAAGGGATCCCGGCATACCGGTGCATACCGGACAGGTATGGGTATTGGGCGCTCCTCCGAAGGCCGTACTGCAGGCGCAGAAAATTTTCGTTTTGGTGGCCAGCTCCACATGAACCTCCAGGCCAATGACGGTTTCGTACTGTTTGCTCATTTTCCTTCCACTCCTTCCTTATCTTTTCTGCCTGCAAAGGGCGCGCGGCCCCGGCTGCATTCGTAGGCATAGGCTGCCCGGATCAGATCTTCCTCCTTAAAGCAGTCTGCCAGAAGCTGAAGGCCGATGGGCAGGCCCTTAGAATCCTGACCGCAGGGCAGGCAGATTCCCGGAAGTCCGGCAAGGTTTGCGGAAATCGTATAGATATCGCCCAGATACATCTGAAGCGGATCCGACAGGGAGGCTCCCAGCTTCGGCGCCGTGGTGGGCGCCGCCGGTCCCAGAATCACATCATAGGCTTCAAAGGCGCTGTCAAAGGCCCGGCGAATCAGTGCCTTGGTACGGAGCGCCTTCAGGTAATAAGCGTCATAGTAACCGGAGCTTAAAACAAAGGATCCCAGCATAATCCGCCGCTTTACCTCGGGGCCGAAGCCCTCGGAGCGGGTCTTTTTGTACATATTATGGAGGCCTTCGTATTCCTCTGTACGGTAACCGTACTTCACTCCATCGAAACGGGCCAGGTTGGAGCTGGCCTCCGCAGAGGCGATGACGTAATAAGCCGGGATCGCGTAATCCACCAGACTTAAATCAAACTCTTCTACCATCGCGCCTTTCTCTTCCAGAACCTTTGCGGCTGCCTTTACAGCCGCGGCTACCTCCGGATCCAGGCCTTCTCCAAAGTAATCCCGCGGGATACCGATCCGCAGGCCTTTTACATCATCCCGCAGAGCGGAAGTAAAATCATAGGATTCCCGTTTTACGGAGGTACTGTCTTTTTCATCATGGGAGGCAAGAGCCTCCAGAAGCAGGGCGCAGTCCGTCACGTCCTTTGCCACCGGCCCAATCTGATCCAGGGAAGATCCGTAGGCAATGAGTCCGTAACGGGATACGGTTCCGTAGGTGGGCTTGATTCCGGTCACGCCGCAGAAGGAGCTGGGCTGACGGATCGAGCCGCCTGTGTCGGATCCCAGGGCGCAGGGCGCTTCTCCTGCCGCCACCGCCGCGCAGGAACCGCCGGAAGAGCCTCCCGGCACATGCTCTGTGTTCCAGGGATTGCGGGTGACGCCAAAGGCTGAGGTTTCCGTGGTGCTTCCCATGGCAAACTCGTCCATATTGGTCTTGCCGATCACAATCATTCCGGCTTTTTCCAGATTCAAAACTGCCTCTGCGGAATAGGTCGGCTCAAAGTTATAAAGGATTTTGGAAGAGCAGGTGGTCTTTAATCCCTTCGTACACATATTGTCCTTAACGGCAATGGGAACGCCTGCCAGCGGGCCGGTAAGCTCGCCGCTCTCGATCCCCTTCTGTACTTCAGCCGCTCTTTTCAGGGCTCCCTCCTCGTCTACGGTGACAAAGCTGTTCAGAACCGGTTCCTGCTCCCGGATCTCCGCCAGCGCCGCCTTTACCGCATCCACCGCCGTCATTTCTCCGGCTCTGATCTTCTGTCCGATCTCCGCCGCCGTCATTTCACGAAATTCCATCTCTGTCACCTCCTATTCTACCGTCTTCGGTACCATGTACATATTGTCCTTGACCTTCGGCGCATTGGCCAGCATTTCCTCATGGTTGTCTCCATGTTCCACCCGGTCCTCCCGGAACACGTTGCTTATGGAAAATACATGGGACATGGGCTCTATGCCTTCTGTATCCAGCTCGTTCAGTTTATCAATATAATCCAGCATCCGGCCCATATCCTTTTTGGCTTCCTCCTTCTCCTTCGGGGAAAGCTCCAGTTTGGCCAGAATTCCTACATATTCGATGGTTTCATCGGAAATTATATTTGCCATATTTTTCTCCTTTACTCCGCAGTGCTAACGCTCGATTTTGCTTCGCAGTGCACGCTCGATTTTGCTTCGCAAAACCTCGCTTTACGGGCTTCGCCCTATAGCCTGCCATAAAAAATCATTGCTTCCTGCAAGCAGGCGCGCTGTTTTTTATGGCAGGCTGCACTGCTCATTGCTAACGCTAAGGCTCTAACCTGCTTAAATCTCTCGGGAACAGCGTGGTCTCCCGCACGTTGTCCTCGCCCACCAGCTTCATCGTCAGACGCTCCAGACCGATGCCCAGGCCTCCATGGGGCGGCATTCCGTATTTGAAGGTATCCAGGTACTGCTCCATTCCTTCCTCCGTCATTCCTCTGGCCGCGATTTTATCCAGCAACATCCGGTAATCATGGATACGCTGGCCGCCCGTGGTAATCTCCAGGCCGTCGAACAAAAGGTCAAAGCTTAAGGTGAACTTCGGGTCTGCCGGATCATCCATGGCGTAGAAGGGGCGCTTCTTCGAGGGGTAATGGGTCACAAATACAAAATCAGCTCCGTACTCTTCCTTGAAATACCGTCCAATCAGCACTTCCTCCTCCGGCTCCAGGTCGTAGGGGTTACGGATCCGGTGGCCGTATTTTTCAGAAGCCAGACGCTTGGCTTCGTCGAAGCGGACCGCAGGAATCCGGTCTGCCTTCGGAAGCGTAATGCCGAGAAGCTGAAGCTCCGGCGCGTAATCCGTCTCCAGCATTTTCAGCATATACTGCAGAAATCCGGTTTCCATCGCCATGATATCCTCAAAGCTGTCGATAAAGCCCATCTCAAAATCCAGGCTGGTGTACTCATTCAGGTGACGCTTGGTGTTGTGCTTCTCTGCCCGGAATACCGGACCGGTCTCAAATACCCGGTCAAACACGCCTACCATCATCTGCTTATAAAACTGGGGGCTCTGTGCCAGCACTGCCGGATGATGGAAGTAATCCAGACGGAACAGGTTGGAACCGCCCTCGGCTCCCCTGGCTCCAATCTTCGGCGTGTGAATCTCTGTAAAGCCCTGGCTGTAAAGGAAATCACGGAAGGCTCTCACCACGCCCTCCTGAATCCGGAATTTGGCACGCTCCCGGACGTTGCGCAGAGAAATGGATCTTCGGTTCAGCTTTGCCTCCAGAGAGGTGTTCATCTTCCACTTGGCTATGGGCAGCGGCATGGGCGCAGCCGGCTCAGACACTACAGTAAGTCCGGTCAGCCGAAGCTCCACGCCCCGGGGCGCGCGCTCTTCCTTACGAATCACACCCTCCGCCACAATTCCGGAGGCTTCCTTCAGGGTCTTCCAGTCAAACTCTGTGACGCCCTCCTCGAAAACACACTGCAGCAGCCCTTCCCTCCGTCTCAAAATCAGAAAAGCCACCTCGCCCATGTCACGGATGGTATGGACGGTTCCTTCAATCTTCACGGTTTTGCCTTCCATGCCCTCTGCGGTCACGTCAGCCAGAGTAACGGTTTCCTTTTCTTTTACGCCTGTCATAAATTCCATTCTGTTCTCCTGCCTTTCGAATATTTGCCCTCCGGAGCCTTTGCTCTTCCGGGGCATTTGTTTTTCCGGGGAGGGAATATAAAAAACCCCGTCCCGGAATATTCCTATTCCGGGACGGGGTTTCAGATTCAACAGAAATCCCGCGGTACCACCCGCATTGAAATGTGTCCGCTCTTTCGTCAGGCTCACATTTCCTCTTTTATGCCCGTAACGTGGACAGCTCCGTACCGGCCTACGTCTGCTATCAGGTTCAGCCGATCTGCTCCCAAGTGTTCCCGCAATCTCCTCTTCCCAATGGCGCTCTCAGTCGGTGACGCCATATTCCTGTCGGCCTCTGAAGATCCGAGTCTTGTTCTTTGCATTTACTTATAGTATAATCATTTATAACTGTAACGTAGTGAACAGTTATAAATTTTTTATGCGAGAAATATAGCACAGTTTATTTTGGATTGCAAGACCTTTTTTCTGACATTTCTGATTTTTGTAAATTTTTGTGTCAGTCTTTTGTTCTGGCAAAATATTTTTCGCGGCAGCCATTTTACATTCTGTCTATTGGAGGAGTAACACATTATGGAACATCTGTATATCCCACCCGATTATAGTTCTGCGCTGGGACTCTACGACACCCAGGTCGCTATCAAAACAGTCAAGGACTTTTTCCAGCAGTCTCTGGCAGAGCAGCTTTATCTGCTGCGCGTATCTGCCCCGCTGTTCGTCACTCCGGAATCCGGTCTTAACGACAACCTGAACGGTGTGGAGCGCCCCGTTACCTTCGGCATCCGGGAGCAGAACGAGCGCCCGGCTGAAATCGTCCACTCTCTGGCCAAATGGAAGCGCAACGCCCTGAAGCAATACGGCTTTCACATCGGAGAAGGCCTCTACACCGACATGAGCGCTATCCGCCGGGACGAGGACACCGACAACATTCACTCCATTTACGTGGATCAGTGGGACTGGGAGAAAATCATTCTCAAGGAAGACCGCAATGTCGACTATCTGAAGGAAACGGTCCGCAAGGTTTATAAGGCCCTGAAAAAAACGGAAACCTATATGACCATCCGTTATGACTACATCGAGGAGCTTCTTCCCAAAGATATCTTCTTTATCACCACACAAGAGCTGGCGGATCGGTATCCGGATAAGACTCCCAAAGAGCGGGAGGATCTCATCACCCAGGAGAAGGGAGCTGTCTTCCTCATGGAAATCGGCGACAAGCTGGCCAATGGCGAGCCCCACGACGGCCGCGCCCCGGACTACGATGACTGGCATCTGAACGGCGACATTCTCGTATGGTATCCGGTTCTGGGTCACGCTCTGGAGCTGTCCTCCATGGGTATCCGTGTGGACGAGGATTCCCTGGCCCGTCAGCTTGAGCTCTCCGGCTGCCAGGATCGGGCTAAGCTCCCCTTCCAGAAGGCAATTCTGGAAAAGAAGCTGCCTTATACCGTCGGCGGCGGAATCGGCCAATCCCGTATCTGTATGTTTTATCTCCGCAAGGCCCATATCGGAGAGGTTCAGGTATCCATCTGGCCCGATGAGATTCGGGAAAAGTGCGCAAGATATGGCATTAATCTTCTGTAAAATAAGGTACTTGAAGTTTTAAAAAGAGACCGGCAACCCCCGCCGGTCTCTTTTTCGTCATAGCTATCCCCAGTTTTTAATAGCTTCCACTTCATCCCAGGTAGGAATTGACGGAGCCGCACCGGCTCTGGTTACCGCAATTGCGGATGCCCTGGACGCAATATCCATAGCCTGCTCTACAGATAATCCTTTCACCAGACTCCCAATAAAAAATCCAGTAAAGGTATCTCCTGCCGCCGTTGTATCCACCGCTTTTACCCGATATGCTGACTGCTTAATTTTCTGCCTCTTATCTCCGTATATGGATCCTTGGCTTCCCAATGTCAAAACAAACTTCATTTCCGGAAAGCGTTTCAATAGCTTTTCCATCAGTACATCCCCGTCTGTCTCATCTGTACCTAAAATCTGTCCCGCTTCTACTTCATTCAACATAAGCAAATCTACCTTTTCCAAAGGTAATGCCAAAATCTTATCATTCATTGGAGAAGGATTTAATACTATCCTCATTCCTTTTTTATGCGCTGTTTCCATGATATAAGCTAGTTCGCTAATCTCATTCTGTAAAATAATGTAATCTCCTGCTGAAAATTTTCCAATCACAGCATCTGCCTGTTCTCTGGTAACAGCCTGATTTGCGCCTCCATACAAAATAATACAATTGTCACCCTCTGCATCATTCTGAATAATAGCATTTCCGGAACGAACCTCCGTTAAAACTGCCACATTCTCTGTGTGAACCCCCACATCTCTCAACTGTTCCAACAAAAATTCGCCATCTCTTCCAACAGCTCCGGCATGATAGATTTCTACTCCTGCCTTCGCTAATGCTGTGGATTGATTTAGCCCTTTTCCACCGCTAAATACCTGAAGTCCCTGAGAAGAAATCGTTTCTCCCTTCTGCACAAAATGATCCACTTTATAAGTATAATCAATATTCAACGAACCAAAACATAATACCTTTTCCATCTCCAACATTACCTC
>CAKRTY010000030.1 GCA_934402125.1 uncultured Anaerosacchariphilus sp.
CGGTTTGTTCCTCAAAATACCCATTGACCGTACTGAATTCCGCATTGTTATTCTCTACTACCGTCCCCTGGACGAAGCCCGGCGTGTGCTGCCCGTCATAATATTCATTTTCTCTCTGAAATAAATCTGTAATTGCGTTATTCATAGACTGCTCACTCCCGCTCTCAGATAAGTCCGGTATCCGTCCTCATTCAGCACATGGCGCACATAGGTAATATAATATTTTCTGTCTGCCTGGGCCGACAGATTCTTTACCTCCACAAAACGTCCCGGCACCAGTTCCGGAATTCCCACGCACTCACATTCCAGGGAGCCGAATTCCTGGCAACTCCGCTCCATGCGCGCCTGGGCTCTGGCCTTGGCCTCCGCCGCGTCCTTCACGCCCGCTTCATAATAAACCTGTCTGGAATTGCCCAGAAGCTTTCCGGACTGCTTTCCAAAGCTGCCGGAAATCACAGCCTCTCCCTTTATCTGCTTTCCGCTTTCCGGATCGATGGCGCGGATTTCTATCTTCTTTACCAGCGGCTGCGCCGACATGGAAAACCGGGCGTTCAGGATTCCCTGGGACGGTCCCAGCGTCATCAGCGATGATGTAACCTTCTGCCGTTTCCGGAAATAGGCTTTTCCCTGGATAACAAAGAATTCATATCCCTGCTTTTCCGCCTGCTCCACGATCAGTTCATAGTCTGTCATCATATGGCTCCGGAGCGGAACCTCCTCCTCTTTACAGGAGTCGATCTCCTTTCCCGCCAGGTAGCTGCTTACCGGCGTTTCACCCAGAATCGCCTTCACCACTGCGTCCGCGCTTTTCTGGGTAAAAAATTCCATTCTCCTGGTCTTCATGAGAAGGCCTTTGATGTCCATGCACTCTACCCGGATCCGGTAATCGTCCTCCTCGGTGCCGTGCTGGTATTCCACCTGGGAAATATAACCCCGGAACACTTCTTCCCTGGAAATATATCCCAGTTTTATTTTTACACTTTCCCCTATCTGTAGCTTATCCGCGATCTTCCGGTCAAAAGCCGTATCCTTCACCCGGTAGGCTCCGTCCACATAGAATACGCAGCCGGAGGCCTCGAAACCGCTGGTCAGCTCCAGCTCAATCTCCTGGATATCTGCCTTTTTTTCCGACAGCTTTTCTGACCCCACCGTAATCTCCACGGAAGGAGCGGAAAAATTCTTATATTTATCTCTCAGGGCGCGAAAGCTGGTGCTTCCCTTCATCATATCCATATCCGCTGCCTCCTCCGTCTGTCCTTACAGGGCCGGAACCTTCAGTCTTCTGGTATAATCCACTTTTCTGGGATTTAAAATGCCATTTTCCTCCGCAATGGTTCTCCAGTTGCCCGGATCGCCGTATTCCTCTGCCGCCAGCATCCAGAGCTCTTCCTTCTGGTTGATCCGGCGGTATTTGGTCCGATCCGGCGACTCATGGGGATTGGCTCCGATTTCATTCAGAATCTTCTTATCCTCGCCTTCGATCTCCATATCCAGACGGGCCCGTACCGGCATTCCGTTCCGGTTAAACATCTGATAGCTGATTCCCAGGGAAGTCACATGACCGTAAAAGGCCATACTGCCCCATTCAAAAATCACCAGGCTGGGCTCATGATTCTCCGCCGTCCGCTTCATAATCATACCCAGATCCCTGCAGATCTCCGTAAGCTCGTCATTGCTGTCCAGATATTTGGATAAGCCTTTGGGCAGCTGATATTCTGTCAGCTCGGTAGAAGTATCCAGAATCAGGCTGACCCTTAAGATAGCCAGCTCGCTCCCGGATGCCTGGGTATTTTTCGGGTGCGCTTCCTCTCCCTGCCCGTTGTGGCTTTTAAATTTTACACTGCGGCTGATGGAATATTCCGTAGGATTGAACTGTACCGGTATGGTATTCTTTTTTCCGTTCTGCGTGTTGTAGGAAAGCCGCGCCCGCTGAAGAGCGCCGTCCCCATATATCAGCTTCTGTCTCGTATCTGTGCTCATTTATACCAGTCCTCTCCTTTCCCGTTCGGTACGGAGCTTCTGCTCCAGCTTTCGATAGACCCGATTGGTCATATTCTGGAGACTTTCGTCCATATAGCGCTCCACTTCCTTCTGTACCTGCCGTCCCACGCTGGCAGAAACAGCGCTCTCTGTCAGCAGCTCCGGATCCTTTGTGATAACCTCCCGCACAAGCTCCCGCTGTTTTTCCACCTGAAGCTTCTTCTCTGTCCGCACGCTCCGGCGAACCTCCTGAAGCTCCTCGGTTACGTTGCGGATATGCTCCTGCATCTGCCGACGGCTTGCCTCCTGCTCTTTTGCTTCCCGGTCCTCGGGATAAACCATGGACGCAGTCTCCAGAGCCTGTCCGGGAGCCGTCTGGTTTACGTCGATCCGTCTTCCGGCTGCCTGCCTCTGAAAAGCCTGTATCAGGGTCGGCTGACCGTTCCTGGTGGCCTGCCGTATCTGCGCCGCCTGTGGAATCACTCCCGGACTTTGCAGCTGCCGCGGATAGGGCAGCCCCGGCGTCCCCAGTGGCTGCATAGCCTCCAGGGTCTCTCCCTGCAGCATTTCCACCGGCTGGAATCCGTTCCCGGTCCGGGGTATGCCCCAGCTGTCGCCCGGCATACCCGGCTGTGCTGCCTTTTGCAGCATCCGATAGCCTGCCGTATTCGAAACAGTATCCCGGACCCGATTCTCCACGATGGTCTGCAGGGTTTTCTGCTCCGCCGTCTGCTGAACCTTTTTTTCTGTCTCTTTTTCTATCTCTTTTTCTATCTTTTTTTCTATAATATGCCCGGTTGTCTTCTCTACGGTATTCTGCAGGACGTTCTCCACGGTTTCCCGTACAATCTTCTGTACCGTGTTCTGTACTGTGTTCTGTACGGTCTCCTGTACTGCCTGCTCTGCAACACTCGGAAGCTTTCCCGGTTCCGCGGATCTTCCTGTGTTCTCTCCAGCCTCCTCCGGCCCGGTCGTCTCACTGGCTGCGTGAACCATCGGTACCTCCGCCAGATCCGGCCGCGCCTGGCTGCCGCGCTCCGAATCTCCCGGAATCGGCTGTCCGGAAATCCCATGCCCCGGCGTCCGAAATTGTCCCGCCTCCACAGGCGTCTGCCCGGCAGGCCGTCCGGGCGTCCCGGGAATAATCTGCGTCTGGCCTGGCGCGTTTTTTGCTTCCGCAGGACTCTGCCACCGGCTCCCCGGTATGGACGGCTGTTCTGCGCGCTGCTCTCTCTGCATCGGCTCCATCTGGTTCTGCCGCTGTACCAGCTGCATCGGTTCCACCGTGCTCTGCTGCCAGTTCCGCTGCGTCCCGGGTGTCTCTGTCACGTTTCTCTGTCCGATCCGGTTCTGCACTGACCCATCTGACTTCCACACTTCGCTGCCTGTCGTCCTCTGTCCCCGTAGCTCCTCCGCTTCCTGCTCCTCCATATCGTAGAGCAGGGACATGGGAAGATACCCTGTCGATACGTCCAGCATCCGTTCTGTGCGGAGCAGAAGCCGCTCAATTCCGGATGGCGCAGACCCGGCATTACTCTGAATGGCGATTTCGGACGGTCCGGCTGCGGCATTTGTCATCACCGCCGCCCCCGCGTTCCCGATTCTTCTTCCCGGTATCCGGAACTCTGCCCGATAACTGCTGTTATATATATTCTCGATTTTTCGAAGCAGCACCAGCTGCTTCTCTCGGATTTCTTTCTCTCTGATTTCTTTTTTCTGAATCTCTCTGTCCAGAACTTCTTTCTCCCGGATTTCCTTCTCCTGAAGTTCCTTTTTCTGAAGCTCCCGGATTTCCCGTGCGCTTCTTTCCCCGGGGACTGCGGTTTCTTCCGTCCGCTTCTCCTGCCCGGGCTCTCTCTTCTGCTCTGTCGTATACACAGGTACTGCTTCCGGACGTATTTCCGTCCGTTCTGTGCGCAGCTGTTCCTTCTGTATCTGTTCTGTGTATCCCTGTTCTCTCTGTACTACTTCCTTTTGCAGCTGTTCCCTTTGTAACTGTTCCTTCTCTACGAATTTCCTCTCTACGCGTTCCCTCTCAAGCTGGTTTTGCAGTTCTTCTGTCCGCGCCTGCTCTATATGAATCTGTTTTTCTGTCTGCTCCGTATAGAATCGTTCTCTCTGAAGTTTCTCCCGGATCCGTTCCGTATGGATCCGCTCTTTCTGAACCTCAGTCCGTAGCTCCTCCCGGATGCGCTCCGTATGGGTCTGCTCCCGCCAAAGCTCCTTCTCCAAACGTTCCGTATGCGTCTGCTCCCGCCGAAGCTCCTTTTCCAGTCGTTCCGTTTGCGTCTGCTCCCGCCAAAGCTCCTTCTCCAGCGTTTCCCGCTCTGTCTTTTCCAGCCGTTCTTTCAGTACTGTCAGCTGTTCGGTGCCGCCCTCCCGCACCAGCCTGTGGATTTCCTGCGCCATACGGACCGCCAGCTTCTCTTCCAGCTCCGGCATCTCCCGGCTGATGAGCTTTTCCACCTGTTTCTCCACCGTAGGATAGAAATTCCGGAACGTCTGTTTCTCATAAAGCTGATTCAGCAGTTGAAAATTCTGCTGATACAGATAATTTTCCTCAGTAATTCTCTGAATCTGGTACCGGTTGGTCACATAGCTGTTCTGCACCGTTTCCCCGGCTGCCTGCTCTGCCGCTTCCGGGAAAATCATGGCAGCGGAATCGAAGGGTCCGCCCCCCTGGGTATGCTGCGCTATAATTTGATTGGCAAAGCCCAGAAACTGATTCCGCATTCCGGTCACCCCTTACTTTTTTCTACAGCTTGCGCCATGCGCCGCTGTCCCTGCTGCCTTCCTCCTCCAGGGTTTCATATCCCAGCTCAATGCTGGCCACCTGAAGACCGCTGTCCCTGGCGGAAAATTCATTCAGGCTAATCCGTCTGATATAAGCGCCCGCCAGATAATATTCCTTCTTTATCTCACCCTTTTGATCTGCCACATAGATGGCCACTTCTTCCCGGAACCGGTATCCGGGCTGGTAAAGCCGGAACTCCATTTCCCGTTCCAGAACTCCCCGTTCCAGCGTCAGGCTTCTCTCCTGCCTGCCTCCTCCGGAGACCAGGGCATAGACGGCTCTGTTCCAACCGCCCTCCCGCAGAACTTCGAAATTTTCTTCCTCGGAAAGACCGGACAGACGCTCAAAGCCGATTCGTTTTCCTTCCAGATACACGATAAAATTATAACTTCTACGCCGGTTTTCTCCGTTCTCTGCCACGGCTTTTGTCCCCCCTGTCTACAGTTCAAAAATATTTTTCGGCTTTCCGCTGATCTTTTTATGGATTTCTGATATTTCCGCGCAGAATCTCCGTCTGGTCATATGATCCATCTGCATGACCGTCTCGTAATCCCAGTGAAAATAATAAGCCACAAAGGAAACCTCCCTGTAAAGCTCGTCCTTGGGATAGACGGTTATTCCGCTCTCGTAAAATTTATGGGCTTCTTAAATTTTTCCCCGCAGGCCGGACACACGCAGGTCTCCGTCAACTCCTCCATGGAATTGATCTGCTGGTACATATTCTGCAGATACGCCAGATCCGCAGAAAACAGCTTCTCAATGGTGTTGGGCCTGATATTGGTCAGTGTTCCCAAAGAAGTCACAACTCTGGAGAGAAGGATAATGGTCAGATAGGCCGGATTGCTGACTACCCTGGGATCCCGCAGAGGCAGAATCTCATCTGCCGCGGTAGCCATCCGCATGACGCCTCTTTTATGCAGCTCCCCATTTTCATCCAGATAGCCTCTCGGAAGTTCAAATTCAAATTCTGTAATCAGTTCCATACGCGCTCCTATTCCATCAGAAACAGGGGAGGGCCTTCCGGCCCCTTTCCCCTGTATCCGATCTCTGTCTTACTTAGCTCTCTCTTGTCATAGACTCATATACCAGTTCCACGCTCTCAAACGCAATCTCACTGGAGCTTGCATTGAAATCCGGAGCCGTATACTTGCTGGGCCATGCATTGGTCAGTGTCCACACTGCCAGCGCGGTGGATCCGTCGTCATCAAACAGGGTGATGGTCACATTCTTGTTGTGATCCTCGCCCAGGGAGGTTCCCTGGGATACGGAGGTAATCCAGTCATAGAAGCTTAAGGAGCTTGTCATGCCCCATTTCAGGGTTACGTTGCCGAATTTGGTCAGACCGTTCATTTTCCGGGACCAATTTACGCCCTCGTCGCCGGTACGGTACTCGATCACATCAATACTTGCGTCAAAACCGCTCACCTCTGAAAAGCTTGCCTCTGTAATACCGTCGATTTCGACCTTATAATTATATTTTTTAAATGGATATGCCACCTCTTTATTCCTCCTTTATCTTATTTTTTGCAGGCTCTTATGATTCTTCCATGAACTGTGTAATACGGAAGATTACGAACTCAGCCGGACGGCTGGGCGCTACGCCGATTTCACAGATCAGACGGCCGTTCAGGATATCGCTCTGGGACATGGTATCTCTGCCGATATTTACATAGAAGGCCTGATCCTCCGTATTGCCCACCAGCGCTCCGCTTCTCCACATGTCACGCAGGAACGCGCGGATCGTACGTCCTACTCTTGCCCACAGCATTTCATCGTTGGGCTCAAATACCGCCCAGTTGGTCTGGGACTTGATACTCTCCTCCAGATAGATGAACAGACGGCGAACGTTGACATATTTCCACAGGCTATTGCTGGAGCAGGTTCTTGCGCCCCATACGCGGATGCCCTGTCCCGGAAGCGCGCGAATCAGGTTCACGCCGGCCGGATTCAGGATATCCTGCTCTGCCTTATTGTACAGGCAGGAGAGACCGATGCAGTTGTATACAACTTCGTTGGCCGGAGCCTTATGTACGCCTCTCTCCACATCGCTTCTCGCATAGATACCGCACACAGCTCCTGAAGGCGGAATGTATGCCGGCTTCTTGTTCAGCGCGTCGTAGATCTGGATCCAGGGGTGATACATGGCCGCGTAATCGGAATCAATCTTCTCTCTGTGTGCCAGCACATCCTGGGGCTTGGTCAGATCCTGCGGAACGTCCAGAACCGCGAAGCTTGCTCCGGTATTGGTGCAGTGTGCCACCAGCGCCAGCTGAACAGCCGGACTTGTCACGCCCGGAATCGCCATGATACTCACATTGCTCAGCTCTTTAAAGGCTGCCAGACCGGTTCTCTTGCCCGGGCCGCCGTCTCTGCCCATAAATACGTCGTCTGTGATTCCCTTTTTGCCGCCGTCAGAACCGCCTGCCAGGAATACCACTGCCTTCTCCGCGTCAGCCGCAGCACCGAAAACTGCCAGCGGGCTTCCGATTTCCTTGCTTTCTTCCGCAGTCACATCTACCAGCTCAGACTTGGAAAGAACCTTTGCGATGTAGGAAGCAGCCCCGATATTCAGGGACACGCCCTCGTAAATCTCCACCTGATCCCGGTACGCAATCTCAATGTTCATTTCGCACGCGGACAGTACCTTCTTCGGTACCGGATTCTTGTCTACCAGATCCTCTTTCACCGGATTAGCCAGTGTGATGGTATTGCCCTGTACCATGGAAATCTTATTGTAACCGGTCACCTTACCGTTATTGCGGATAGCGATAATGTCGCCCTCTGCGAATACAGAGCCGTTGGCTACGGTATATACCTTGCCTGTGGCGTCGTCGCCGGTCGCCTCGATTACGGCTGTCTTTCCCTTGGAAGCCGCTACTGCGGTAACCTTGATTTCATTGCCCCATTTTCCGGGGTTCTTTGCCTGAATGCTGATTCCGTTGGCTGTTACGCCTGCTGTGGCCGCGTCAGAGGCTACCGTTCTCATCACGTAGCAGCGGGATCCGCCGTTGGCAAAGAACTGCTCTACCGCGTAAGCCAGATAACGGAATTCCCCATAAGTGCTCTCCGGAAGATAACCGCCGAATTTCCGGTTGAAATCCGCGAAGCTGGTAACAAATTCCGGTGTTCCGCTTACTTTTCCTTTTTCAGCCATTCCGATGAATCCGGCTGTACTGGTTCCCACGCCCTCCATCGGTCTTAAGCCTGATTCAAATTCCTCTACATATACTCCTGGAGATAAATATTCTGCCATTTTCTTTTTTCGGCACGAAGCTTTCTACTTCGCCCTTCCTCCTTTCAAATTGATATCTCTTGTTACACAACTCTATGGAATCATAGTCGTTGTGGCCGGACCGGGATTTACCACCTGGATAACCCCGCCCCAATTGCACATGCATTTACATGTGTGATTCACTGCTGGTTTCCCACCGACCAGGACGGTCGGGCTGCCCGGCGCCCAGGGTGCTGACGTCACCGGTATACAGGGCATCGGTGTAAGCACTCCCAGCGCTGCCGCAGTCGCCGCCGCTACCTGCGGGTTCGCCATGGAGGTACACATACCAAAGGGCATAATGTTTACCATCGGCTGATTGTCTGTGATACAGGCAGGCGCCATGCTGCTGCATTGAACCTTCGCAGCCGGAAGTACATTCAGTACAGACGGCGCCATGCCGAAGCTGCACATAAGCTGCGCTCCTGCAGTCACAATAACCGGCATTTTCAACCCCCTTTCCTTTCAGGCAATTCCCGCTAAAGCGGTATGACCTTTCCTGCTTCCTTTCCTTCTCCCGGTCCCACCGGGATCGCGTAGGCTCCGTTTTGGTCTGTTACCGTACGGTAGATCCGCACCAGCGCCCCGCCCTTTTCCAGTTGCTCCGGAGGTTTCTCCTCCGGTTCCACGCGATATTCATTGATACCGCGCTTTTCCATAATGACAAAGGGAAAAAACTCACCTCTGTTTTCCAGCATACAGGGTTTCCCGGTTAAATCCTCCCGGGTAAAGCCCTGAAACAAAAACCAGTACGCTTCCCCAATCCTGCGCAATTCCCGGAAGGTAAGCCCTGTGGGCTTTTCCCGTAAGAAGCACACCTTTCTGGGAAATGGGGCGTCCTCCTTCGGAAGCTGTCCCTCCAGATATTCGCAGCCGCCCCGGCCCGGCCTCCGGTACATCCGCACCTCGGCCACCGGTTCCTCCGGGCTCAAATGCTTTTTCTCCACCTGTACGGTACAGGGGTGATAATCGGGACCCTCCAGATGAACCCTGGTCACAGCCTCCTGGGGCTCCAGAAAAATATAAAGCCCGTTCTCCTTTTCTACCGGATGCACGATACGCTCCCCAATAGAAAACAGAAAGCTGTTTTTTCGGATATCCTTTCCCGAATAATCGTCCACCAGCCGCAGCGCAAAGGCTATCTTCATCCGAATCATCGCATTCCTCCCTGTCTATCCCCGGTTCGCCACATCGAATTCTGCTGCCACTACGCGGCGGAAGCTCCGTACTCTTCTGGAAGACAGAAGCACCGGCGCCACGCTGAAATAGATTCCCAGCTGATAGGGAACAGACAGCACTGACCAGATTTTGGTCTTTTCCTCGTAACTCAAGGGTAAGAGTGTCACGGAAGCCGTCGTATCCTCTTCCTCCTCCGCCGTTTCGTACAGAATCGCGTGATCCATCAGCACCTGCATGGCCCTGCCCAGAATTCTCTGCTCATTTTCCATATTGGACATAAACTGCGACTTTGGGTTGATAAAAAGCGCAAAGAACAGGTTCAGCGGCTTCGGCGGATACTGGGCTTTATTGCCCCGCAGACGTATCAGATCCTGCTGCTGATATTCCCGCAGCTCCTGAATGTCATACAGATACAAGCCCAACTGAAAATCCGCGTTTTTGTCTGTAGGTACAGCCAGTGCGATGGACTCCGGCGACTGAATCAATTCCGGACAGATGTTTTCCCGCAGCACTTTCAGCACTTCATTGCTCACATCTGATATCACCGAAAAATCTGCCATAAATTCGCCCTCTCCTTCTACTTATTTTCTACGGTAAGGAACATCAGCTGTTCCGGATCGTCCATTTCATAACAGAGCCGGTAACGCACGTTGTTCTCTTCACATACTTCTTCATAGATGGCTTCCGCCATATTGACCCCGCTGACCTCAAGATAAGTCTTATTCCTGGTTGTCAGCTCATAGCTTACGGAGCTGAAGGCCGTCGGAATATCCATTCGGATCCGATCGATGGCCACGCATTCCTGAAGTCCCACGCCGCCGTTTTCCGGCGTCTTCAGGGATTTCTCCAGGAAATCCACATTCAGGCTGTCTCCGTAGGCTGTTACCGCCGTAATATTGACGGCGGATCCGTCCAGGTCTGCTGCCGACTGCCATTTGTCGCTGCTCAGATAATAATAAATATGGTAACCGTTCAAAATAGGAAGGGTGGACAGCCGCTGCTGTTCCTCCTCCGCGGCCTTTTCCGCCGCAGATTTCTCTATGGTAATCACGGTTCCGTCTGCCGTCGTTGTGCTGCTGTCTGCCGCAGCCGCAGTGGTATCGGTAAGCTGGCTTGACTCCGTCTCGTCCAGGGTCTCTCCATTGTCGTTTGGCACATAGTAGCTGTCTCCCTCCGAGGTGGAGGCGCTGTCCAGCTGCAGCTCCACCAGGCAGTCCGCCTTCAGAATCAGCTGCGCCCGCTCAAACAGGAAGCTGGTACTGCCTTCATTGTAGTAAACAAAAGGCTTCTCCCCGGTCATCTCCAGCACCTTATCCAGAGTCTGTCCCAGAAGCGCCTCGCACTGAATCCCGCCTCTGGCAAACTGGCCTTCAAACAGCTTCCGGCCCGACGCGTCATAGGAGGTTCCCCTTCCCTGGAAGCGTCCCAGATAAAACTCTCCCTCGTATTGCT
>CAKRTY010000031.1 GCA_934402125.1 uncultured Anaerosacchariphilus sp.
CTCGCTGGGCTGGAATACCAGCCTGCCGATCACCAGGGAAAGCTTCGCCCCCGACGTGGTTTTTCCCACCACTGCCACCGCTATCAGAAGCGCCAGACCGCCGATTCCGTAGATCCAGGGAATCCTTTGCAGAAACGCGCATTTCCGGATCAGCACCGGCACAAGCAGCGCCAGGGCCAGCGCCGCCGCCGCAATCTGAAACTGCCGTACCGCCTTATCGTAAGACAGACGGGTCAGAATTACAAAGCCCACAGCCAGCAGCAGGCACATATTGTTCAGCACCAGCCGGTTGACCTTAGGATAAATCACCCTTGTGAATACCAGCACCGCCTGCAACAGAAAAAACTGGAACCCGTAGAAGATCAGCAGCTTCGGATCCTCCGTCTGCACATACAGCACCGCGAAGGCCAGCGCGTGAATCAGAAAAAGATTCAGAATCTGCAGCCGGAAGCCGTGGCGCACCTCCTCCTGATCCCGTTTTTTCAGCACAGAATAACATAAGGAGGTATAAAGCGCAATCAAAATGATAAACGCGTATTTGGATAAATCTGTAATCAGAAAGACCATAGCTTTACTCTACTCCCCGTTTTAGATGTCCCTTCGTGTAGCTGTATTCCGGTTTTCTGCCCGGCATGCCGCCGCAGAACACCTCTGTGTAATCCTTTAGAATCTGACGAAGCTCCTTTGGGCTCTCCAGCGTAAAGCACAGCCGCAGGGACTCCGGCGCAAGCCGTTCGATCTCTTCTTTATTATTCAGAAGAGACAGAGGCTCACTGTTATAAATTACATTATAGCAATAACGGCAGTAATTCTCCACCGGAAATTCCTTCTTATATCGATCCACCAGCATACGGACCGTCTCCTTATGGTCGCAGCGCTCCACCGTCCGGTGCAGACAGCCTGCCGTCGTCATCAACGGCAGATACCCGTAAGCAATCAGCTCGGCCCCCTCTGCGCCCCGCTCTCGAAGCTCCCTGTCATTGAGCTCCAGCGGAAGGGTTTCTCTTGAAATTCCCTGTTTTTTCCAGAATTCCGCTGCCTCCCGGTTCCAACTGTACAGGTTGTGATCGCCAATCAGCGGCAGTCCGTCCAGCCCCTGCTCCTTTACGAATTCCAGCTCCTCCAGATTCTTCAGCACCAGACCGTCCAGTCCCGCCTTTTGCAAAAGGGAAATCCGTTCCTCGAACCAGCGTCTGGCAGGCGTGCGGAAAATCGCAGGCAGCACCAGCAGACATTCCCTGCCCGCCTCATGACACTGCTCCACATATTCCGGCAGGCGTTCAAAATCCAGCTTTTCACTGGTCAGATAAACCGCCTTCACCTGCGGAAATGCCAGCACCTCCTGCAGATATTCCCCATGCTCCAGCTGTACCCGGAGTGTAAATCGATCGGACTTCTCCGGCCTTTCTCCGTTTTCCGATGCCCGCAGGGGAGGCCTTTGCTCCCCGCAGCTTCTGTAGCCTTCTTCCCGGCAACGCTCGGTCAGCTTTTCCAGGGCTTCCCGCCGCATCCGGTTCAGCTGGCCGTTGGGGCAAAAGATCTCTCCCTCCATCTGAATCTCCAGCTTTTCGAAGGCAAAGGGCGTATCACCGGTCTTCTGAAGCTGTTTTCTCAGATCTGCCTCCGTCATGGGCTGATTTTTCGGTATCTGTCCCGGCTCGCCCTCCACGCTGACCTCCAGCTCCCCATAACGGACCCTCAGTTCCGATGGGGCGTCCCCGGAAATCTGGAAGCTGCCTTCGATAGGCTCCTTCTTATTCTTGTCCAGATATTCTTTTTTTATCTCCTGAAGAAGCTCCTCGTACTGCTGCTTCTCCTTAAGCGCCTTCTTTCCCTTTTCTTCGAAATGACTGGGTCTTGTCAGGGAAATCATTTCCCGGCCATTGTGTACCTCATAATAGCCTCTGGAAAAGCCGCCCCGGTTATAAAGGGCCTGCAGCTCGCCATAGTCCTTCGGATCCACCCGGTACGCCTCTCTGCCGTATTCCAGATAGCGGTCGAGATATTTCCGGTAAATCCGTACAACCCCTGCCGTATACTCCGGCCGCTTCATCCGTCCTTCAATCTTCAGGGAACAGACGCCTGCCTCCAGCACCTCCGGCAGGATCTCAATGGTACACATATCCTTGGGGCTTAAAATATATTCCTCTCCCTTTTTTCCCAGAATCCGTCCTTCCCCTTTCAACTGATAGGGAAGACGGCAAGGTTGCGCACACCGTCCCCGGTTTCCGCTCCGTCCGCCAAACATGCTGCTCATCAGACACTGTCCGGAATAGCAATAGCAAAGGGCTCCATGCACAAAGCTCTCGATCTCCACATCTACCGTATCGCGAATCCGGCGAATCTCCTCAAGGGACAGCTCTCTGGCCGTTACCACACGGGACGCTCCCTGCTCTTTTAAGAATCTGGCTCCCTCGGCTCCCAGTACCGTCATCTGTGTGCTGGCATGGATATCCAGATCCGGAAAATTCTCCCTGATATAAGAAAACACGCCCAGATCCTGTACAATCACCGCATCCAGACCGCTCTCGTAGTAGGGCTTCAGATACGCGCCCAGCTCCTCCATTTCCCCGTCTTTCAGGAGCGTATTGACCGTCATATAGAGATCGCAGCCATGAAGATGGGCAAATTCTATGGCCTCCAGCATTCCTTTTTCGTCCGGATTGTCCGCATAGGCCCGGGCTCCGAACCGGGTTCCGCCAATATACACCGCATCTGCTCCCGCGTTAACCGCAGCCCGCAGACTGTCAAAGGACCCTGCTGGAGCCAGAAGCTCTGTCTGATGTCTCATTTTCCTTCCTCCATAAACACACTTTCACAAAAGTAGGCGCCCAAATCTTCTCTGGCGCCCTCCCCTTTTTATTTCTGTTGTCTGTTGTTTCTGTTGTTTGCGGAATTCTGCCCGGAGTTCTTTTTCTCTCCCTTCAGATTCTCCAGCTCAAGCTGCGCCTCGATCAGATCATGCCGGACGCCGTACAGCTCCCGTTCCTTCTTCTCCAGCTCAGCTGTCAGCTTCTCAACCTGATTCTTGGCTTTAAAATAATCGTCTGCCAGATTCATACTCAGCATCAGCTGGCGCTGATCACTGCTCTGTTTCCGGTAATTCTCCGTCTTATGGCATTCGGTCATTTTTTCATTGATATAGACTGCTATCTGATGCAGATATTCCTGGCTCTCATATCCGCTGATATTATAGACCCGGCCATCGACAACCACTTCTACCGCGTTTTTCATTGCCATCCTGTTCACGTCCTTTGATTTTTTGGATACCTGTCTCTATTATACCACAGAGATTCCCTCCGGCACAACACCCAGGTGATGATATCCCAGTTCCGTAACCACCCGGCCCCGCGGCGTCCGGTTGATAAAGCCTTTTTTAATCAGATAGGGCTCGTACACGTCCTCGATGGTGCCGGAATCCTCGCCGATGGCTGCCGCCAGGGTATCCAGACCCACCGGACCCCCCATAAATTTCTCAATCATAGTCAGAAGAATCCGGCGATCGATCTGATCCAGCCCATAGCGATCCACCTCCAGCAGATCCAGCGCGAAATCCGCGATCTCCTTCGTGATCTTCCCATCGTATTTTACCTGGGCAAAATCACGTACCCGCTTCAGAAGCCTGTTCGCCAGACGCGGCGTTCCCCGGGAGCGTCTGGCCAACTCCAAAGCGCCTTTGGGGTCAATCTCCACGCCCAGCACCTGGGCCGATCTCTCCACAATCATCTGCAGCTCCTCGTCCGTATAGAACTCCAGATGATGTACCACGCCAAACCGATCCCGCAGCGGCGCTGTCAGAAGTCCCGCCCGGGTCGTTGCCCCAATCAGGGTAAAATGAGGCAGATCCAGCCGGATAGAACGGGCAGATGCCCCTTTTCCGATTACGATGTCAATGGCAAAATCCTCCATCGCCGGGTACAGCACTTCTTCCACCTGCCGGTTCAGCCTGTGGATCTCGTCCACAAAGAGTACGTCGCCCTCGGACAGGTTATTGAGAATCGCCGCGATCTCTCCCGGCTTCTCGATAGCCGGACCGGAGGTCACCTTCAGATGGACCCCCATCTCGTTGGCAATGATGCCTGCCAGCGTGGTCTTGCCCAGTCCCGGCGGGCCGTAAAACAGCACATGATCCAGAGATTCTCCCCGGTTCCTGGCTGCCTGGATATAGATTTTCAGATTTTCCTTGGCCTTCTCCTGGCCGATATATTCGTCCAGCGTCTGAGGCCGCAGACTGTAATCTGTGCGGATATCCTCCTCAATCGCCTCCGTTGTAATGATACGTTTTCCCATCTGTCTGTCTCCTAGAAGCTGATGTATTTAAGCGCCGCCTTCAAAAGCTCCTCTACGGTCATACCGTCAGCCGCCTCCACCTTTCTTACGGCCTTCAGGGCATCCGAAGCGGAGTAACCCAGCGCTGTCAGCGCTTCTACCGCCTCATTCCGGGCTTCACTCAGATCTGAAGCTGTTCCTTTAGCTTCCTTTTGTCCGGCATTTTCAAGCCGGGTCTCAAAGGCCTCCTCCAGACTCAGCTTATCCTTCAGCTCCAGAATCAGCTTCCGGGCTGTCTTCAGGCCGATTCCCGGCGCTTTTGCTATCGTCTTCGCGTCATCTGCCAGTATGGCAAAGCGCAGATCGTCCGCAGACAATGCCGTCAATACGCCCAGGGCAGCCTTCGGGCCGATTCCGCTGACTCCCAGAAGCTGCTGAAACAGCTTCCGATCCTCCTTCGTGAAAAAGCCAAACAGCACGAATGCATCTTCCCGCACCTGCAGGTGCGTATACAGGCGAAGCTCCTCTCCTACCGGAGGCAGCAGATCCAGATCCCGTCCGGAAAGCAGGATCCGATAGCCGATTCCGCCGCTCTCCAGAACCGCCACGCCTTCCTCCGGTTCTGTATAAGCTAAAGTACCTTTGATATACGCAATCATGACTGTCTCCTGTTCTGTGAAACCTGTACCGGTTTTCTTCTTCCGAAGGGCTTCGGTACGGTTAGTTGTTCCATAAACGGCACACACAGATTCGATACCAGGATCGCGTACACCATACCCTCTTCTATGCCGGCCAGCCGAAGTGCAGCCGTCATGACGCCAATCAGGACGCCGTACCAGATCTGGCCCTTTCTCGTAATCGGTGACGTCACACAGTCCGTCGCCACAAAGAAAGCTCCCAGAATCAGGCCGCCTCCCAGAAACTGGGTGGTAAAATAGAGCTGATCAAAGCCCTTTCCCGCACCGAGAAACAGCGTAATCAGGAAAGAGGCCCCAATCGCCGCCGGAATCCGCAGATGAATGATACCAAAGGCCAACAGCAGCACCGCGCCAAGGAGTAACATCGCCGCCGATACTGTACCGATACTGCCGTTGGTATTGCCCCAGAGCATCGGATAAGGATCCACGGTCTGTCCGGATAAAAGCTGTCCCAGAAGCGTCTGGGGGCCAAAGCTTCCGAAGCTGTAATCCTTCATATATTTCGGAAAAGCCAGAAACAGCAGGCAATAGCCGGACAGAGCCGGATTCAGCCGGTTCTTTCCGAGGCCTCCGAAAGACATCTTGATCACGCCGATAGCAAAGATACCGCCCAGCGCTCCCAGCCACAGAGGCGCGTTCACCGGCAGCATGAAGGAAAGCAGCACGCCTGTCACCATAGCGCTTCCATCTGTCACGGTCAGCGGCTTATCCCGAAAGGCCTCATAGGTAAATTCAGTAAGGGTACAGGTAACGATACAAATTAACAGGTGTAAAAGCACCCGCGGTCCGAAATGAAGGACGCCGAAAATCTCCGCGGGGAGAAGCGCCAGAAGCATCATACGCATCATGCCCGCCGTAGTCATCGTTCCCTTTACATGGGGAAAGATCCATTTGTAGTTTTTTTCTTCCATCTGATTCGATCCTCCCTATCGTTTTCCCTGTCCCAGAAGCTTCCGCCGCATCTCCTGAATCGAAGGCGCCAGCAGTCTTCTGGCCGGGCAGACAAAGCTGCAGCTTCCGCAGCCCAGACATTCCATACCGTTCATATCCCGGAACTCCCGTTCCTTTTCTGCCTCCGCCGCGTCAGAAAGCTTCGTGGGAAGCAGAGAAAGGGGGCAGGCCTCCGCACAGGCTCCGCACCGGATACATACGCCGGGTTTATCGGAATAGTCCCGGCTCATGCAGAGAAAGCCTGTGACCGTCTTCGTTACCGGAACCTCCAGACTCTTCATCTCCACACCTCGCATGGGACCTCCGCAGACATACTTTTCAGCCTTTTTCGCGTAACCGCCCGCAGCCTCCGGAAGCTCCGAAAAGCTGGTGCCGATCCGAACCAGGATATTTTTCGGATCCTTCAACGCTTTTCCGGTCACCGTCACGCCCCGCTTCGTCACCGGCAGGCCGAGAACCAGCGCCTCATAGATGGCGTGAAGCGTTTCCACATTCAGCACGATACAGCCCGCGTCCGCCGGAAGCTGGGACGCATTGATCTCCGCGCCGGTGCAGGCGTAGATCAGCATACGCTCCGCGCCCTGGGGATACTTGGTTTCCAGTACCCGGACCTCCATCCGGGGTTCACTTCCACTGGCCAGCTGCATGGCTGTAATGGCGTCCCGTTTATTATCCTCCACGGCAAAAATACCGGTAGCACGCTCAAAAAGACTCAAAACAATCCGAAGTCCCTCCACCAGACACTCCGGCGATTCCAGCATTCTGCGGTAATCACTGGTCATATAGGGCTCACATTCGGTGCCGTTGATCAGGACATAACGGATTCTCTTGGGATTCCGTACTGCCAGCTTGATATGGGTTGGGAATCCGGCTCCTCCCATACCGACCACTCCGGCCTCCTGGATCCGACGCAGGCGCTCGCCCACCTCCAGCTCCTGCCAGGGCTTTATCTCCGGAACCGGCATTTTCTCGTACAGGCCGTCATTTTCGACTACCACAGACAGAATCTCTTTTCCGGATACGGTTTTCCGCGGCTCAATCGCCTTTACCGTACCGGACACCGACGCATGAACCGGCGCGGAGATATCGCCGCTGGCCTTCGCAAGCAGCTGTCCCTCCAGTACCCGGTCTCCCACAGCCACCACCGGCACTGCCGTGCCGCCGATATGCTGACGCAGGGGATAGATCAGATCTCCCTTCGGCAGATACTCCTCCAATGCTTTTTCTCTCGTAAACCGCTTTCTCTTATGCGGAAACACTCCGCCCTTAAAGGTCACATGTGCCATGAATTTTTATCACTCCGGTATTTTTTATTTCAACTCGTTACTGTTCTCTGGAATCCTTGCCAACCTTGCGTACTGCCCGCTCCTTCAGCGCCTGTGCTCGGGATTTCATGTTCGGGTACGCGTTCATGGTACGTCTGGTAAATACGTTGCCCATGCCCTTCAGGCGTTCAAATCGCTTCTGGGCTGCGCTGATACGCTCTGCCAGCTCTGCCCTTCTGTTCTCCTGACGGCTTCTCAGCTCATCCGGCGTCTCACCGGCAAAGGCAACCATGGCATTGACCCGTTCCTCAAGCCGGTGCTTAAGCTCCGGCACGTACTCATTCAGACGATAATGCGCCAGACGGCCCTTCAGCTCCTCTGTACTCTCATACAGCCTGCTATTCTGGATATATTCGTAAAGCTCGTCCATAACCGCGTCCATATTCCGCAGCTTCTCGCCAATCTGCATAGCGTTCATATAGGACATGCCGAAATCCACCGCATAGACCAGGGTCGCGATCCGCACCAGAAGCTCTCCGGTGGCCACGCTGTACAGCGCCACAATCCGCTCCACAAAGGGCTGGAATACATAAAAGAGAATCACGGAAAAAGCGCCCCAGCCTAAGGAGGCTCCCAGGCAAATCCGCCCCTGGAAATTGTATTTGTTCTTACTGTAATCCCACCAGCTGGTATGGAAGAGCGTTTCCATCAGCACCGCCGTAGCATATTCCAGAATCGTCGGTACAATCACTCCGCCCAGATACAACAGGATGATATTTCCGGAAATCGGTTTCAGAATCAGATAGACGATCACAGCGCCAAACCCGTAGATGGTACAGACCGGACCGGTGACAAAACCACGGTTGACCAGCTTTTTTTCTTTGAATGATACATAAGAGCTTTCCCAGAGCCACCCCAGAAAGCTGTAAATGTAAAACCAGTTGATAATATGGTATATATCTGTTCCGGCAATCTGTATCTCCCACATGCTGTTTTCTCTCCTGTAAATGTTCCCGGAAAAGACACGAGGACACGCACGCCCAAGTGCCTGTCCTCCCGTCTGTGTATATCCGTTTTTAATTCAATGCTTACTCTTCCTCAGCAGCTACTGCGTCGATGTCTACGTCCTCAACATCTCCTGCATTGTCATTGCTCTGCAGAGCCTTCATGCTCAGGGAAATCTTCTTATCCTCGCCGTTGAAATCTACAACCTTTGCTTCGATCTCCTGACCGATGCTCAGTACGTCAGACGGCTTCTCCACATGCTCTCTGGAAATCTGGGATACGTGAAGCAGTGCGTCCACGCCCGGCTCCAGCTCTACGAATGCGCCGAAATCTGTCATTCTTGCTACCTTACCGGTAACTACGTTGCCTACTGCATACTTGTCTGCAGCGTACAGCCACGGATTCTGATCCTCGAACTTCAGGCTCAGGGCGATCTTGGTGTCACGGATATCCTTAATCAGGACATTGAGCTTCTCGCCAACCTTGAATACCTTCTTTGGGTTCTCTACGCGTCCCCAGGACATCTCAGAGATATGAAGCAGACCGTCTGCTCCGCCCAGATCTACGAATGCGCCGAAATCGGTTACGTTCTTAACAACACCCTCTACCACATCGCCTACATGGATGCGCTCGAAGAGCTCTTTCTGCTTCTCTGCCTTCTCAGCAACGATCAGCTGCTTGCGGTTGCCGATGATACGGCCGCGGCGCGGATTGAACTCTGTAATTACGAAGCTGATCTCCTGGCCTTCATACTTAGCCAGATTCTTCTCATAGGTATCAGATACCAGGCTTGCCGGGATAAATACTCTGGACTCATCTACAACAACGCTTAAGCCGCCGTCCAGAACCTGGGTAACCGGTGCGGTCAGAACTTCCTCGTTCTCGAAAGCCTCTTTCAGACGCTTGCTGCCCTTCTCTGCTGCCAGACGCTTGTAGGTCAGGAGAACCTGTCCCTCGCCGTCATTTACCTTCAGAACCTTAACTTCCATTGTATCGCCTACATGGATCACTGTGGTCAGGTCTACCGGGCTGTTGCTGTACTCGCTCTTGGTCAGGATACCGTCGGATTTGTAGCCAATGTTCAAAATGGCTTCATCTTCTTTGACATCAATCACAGTGCCTTCGACAACCTCTCCGTTTCTTATTGTTTTCAGTGAACCTTCAAGCATTTGTTCAAAACTTAATTCTGACATGTTTTTGAACCTCCTCAATAATTTTGTTTGGGGTAGAAGCCCCTGCTGTAATACCTACGCAACGGATGGACTGCGATGTCTTCAAATCCAAATCATCAAGTGACTGTATATAGTAAGTATTTTCACATTCTTTTTTACATATTTCAAATAGCTTCTGTGTGTTGGAGCTGTGACGTCCCCCGATCACAATCATTGCATCTACATCGGCTGCAATTTCCCGGGCTTCCGTCTGCCGCTCCTCTGTTGCACTACAGATCGTATTTAAAACAATTATATCATAACCCTTTTTTGAAATAATTTCAACTATATCTTCAAATTTATTGTAATTAAATGTCGTCTGGGATACGATACACAGCTTTTCACCCGCCGGAATCCTGAGGTTTTCCGCCTCTTCCGGGGATTCCACCACATAAGAGGGCGCTTGACACCAGCCCCGGATTCCTTCCACTTCCGGGTGCTTCGCATTTCCGATAATCAGGATACGCCGGCCGTTGGCCTCCTCCTTCTGGGCAATCCGGTGAATCTTTTTGACGAAGGGACAGGTGGCGTCCACCAGATTTACTCCCTGCCGCTCCAGCAGATCATAGACTTCCTTTCCCACTCCATGGGCCCGGATAATCACGGTACCTCCGGTCAGCTCCTTCAGCTCCTCCAGCGAATTCAGGACGCGGACGCCCTTTTTCTCCAGCTCCTGCACCACCATCTCATTGTGTACGATGGGGCCATAGGTGTAAATAGGGCCTTTTTCCTTCTCTATCTGCCCGTATACCGTATCCACCGCCCGACGCACGCCGAAGCAGAACCCGGCCGTCTTCGCAAGCCTTACTTCCATATGCGCCTCCTCTAGCGGATCAGGGCGGTAATCGCCTCAATCACCTCTTCGATGGTCATATCAGAGGAATCCACGTAAACCGCATCCTCTGCCTGACGAAGGGGCGCAAATTCCCGCTCCATATCCCGCTTGTCACGTTCGATGATGTCGGCTTCTATGGCTGCCAGATCGCAGTTTTCCCCCTTTTCCTTCAGCTCATCAAAGCGGCGTTTGGCGCGACAGGCGCTGGACGCGGTCAGATAGACCTTCAC
>CAKRTY010000032.1 GCA_934402125.1 uncultured Anaerosacchariphilus sp.
GGAGTAGTCAGATCATAACCTGCCTCCGCAATCTTATCCATTTCAAAGGTAACCAGCAGATCGCCTGTCTTCACGCTGTCGCCTTCCTTTACCAGAGCGGAGAAATACTTGCCGTCCAGTTCTACGGTATCCATTCCGATATGCATCAGAATCTCGATTCCATGCTCGGAAGTAATTCCAATTGCATGTTTGGTCGGGAATAATGCAGTTACTTTACCATCAACGGGTGCTGTCAGCTTGCCCTCGGACGGCTTTATCGCGATTCCTTTTCCCATGCAGCCGCCTGCAAATGCTGCGTCTTTTACCTCGCTCAATGCAATCACTTCACCTGCTGCCGGAGCAAGAACTGCCTGGCTGCCTACCAGCTTCTTATCCTCTTCTGCATCTACTGCCGCACCGGTCTCATCCTCATCTGCCGGAACATCATCAAAGCCTAAAATCAGAGTCAGTACAAAGGAAACTACAAAACCAATGACACAGCCGATAATTGCGTGTACCAAGTTCATCGGATTTTCAGTAATGAAGGCCGGAAGTGTTGCCAGTCCGGTGATACCCAGAGCGATTCTCACGACTCCGAACGCACCTACATAGATACCGCCTACAACACCACCGATAACGACTGCGATCAGCGGCTTTCTGAATCTTAAGTTTACACCGAACATAGCCGGCTCGGTTACGCCAAGTGCTGCTGTGGTTGCTGCAGATAAGGCAATCTGCTTTACGTCCTTATTCTTGCTTCTCAGTGCGACAGCGAAAGCCGCGCCACTCTGTGTAAAGCTATGTACCAGCATTCCGGGGCCTGTCAGGCCATCCATACCGGTAGCAGTATATGCCGCAATACATGCCGGTCCAAGGCAGTAATGCATACCTGTCATAATCAGGAACGGGAAAATACCGCCGGTGATTCCGGATACCAGCCAGGAAGCGTGCAACTGTACAAAGTTAATACCATCAGCCAGGTAGTTACCTGCAATGGTTCCCAGCGGTCCGATTACAACCAGGGTCAGCGGAGCCATAATCAGGATAACAAGCAGCGGCTTCAGAATTGCTTTTACAATCTTCGGACAAATCTTATCCGCAAATTTTTCCACGTAAGACATTACCCATACAGCCAGGATAATTGGCAGTACGGAAGAACCGTAGCTTACAGTGGTTACCGGAAGACCCAGGAACTTAATCGGCTCTCCCGCAGCCATCATAGCGGTAAAATTCGGATGCAGAATTACACCTGCCAGTGCCAGGGCAAAGCCCACGTTGCACTTGAACTTCACTGCTGCGCTCCATGCCAGAAGCATCGGCAGGAAATAGTAAGCAGAATCGCTGATAAAAGTCAGGATTGCATATAACTGACCGTCTAAGTCGATCAGGGAAAGTGCCTTCAGGATAACCAGAACAGCCTTAATCATCGCACAGCCGATCATGGCAGGGATAACCGGTGTAAAGATTCCGGCAAGAGCGTCACAGACCTCTGCGACCTTTCCCTTCTTCTCTTCTTTTACCGGTGCAGCTGCCTTGAAGCTTCCAAGCTTTACAACCTCATCATACACCTTTCCCACTTCATTGCCAATGATAATCTGATACTGGCCTCCCTGGGATGCCACGCCCATGACACCCTTTACCTTCTGGACAGATCCCGTATCCGCTTTTGCTTCGTCTACCAGATTAAATCTCAGTCTGGTAATGCAGTGTGTCACACTGGCAACATTGCTTTCTCCGCCGACAAGTTTTAAAATATCGGCCGCTGTCTTCTTATAATTCATTTTTTCTCCTTTCTATTCATACACACGTACGGTGTGATATCCCTGGTGAATTGCGTCAAATACCTTTCCGGGCTTTACATTATCTCCAATCTGTACCACCTCATAGCCTGCCTCCAGGATATTGTGATATAAATCATGGTTTGCCCGGAAGCCGGTGGAAAAGATTACCGTATCGCAGGAAATGCTTCTCTCTTCCCCCTCATGCTCCACAAGAACCTGATCATCCAGGATTTCTTTTGTTCTGGTTCCCCTGAGCACCGTTACGCCACTGTGCTCCAACATATAACGGATATTCTGCTTATTGGCTACAAAGGACGGTGCCATCAGTACATCCGGCATAAGCTCTACCACCGTGACCTCTTTTCCCTGGGTGCTGAATTCGCACGCCATCTCGCAACCTACTTCGCCGCCACCAATGATAACCACTCTGTTTCCAACCTTCCGCTGTCCCAGAAGGGCCGGAACGGCTGTCATCACCATTTCTTTTTCGTGTCCCGGAATCGGAATCACAACCGGGTTTGCTCCCGCTGCTACCACTACGAAATCCGGATTTACATCCTGTACATCCTTCAATGTTACTTCTTTTCCAAGCTTCACCTGTACCTTGTATTTATAAACCTGGCGGATCAGGTAATCCAGCTGATCCTTCACATCCTTTTTGAAGCTCATGGCCGCCGCTGCTGCCAGCGCTCCGCCCATGTAAGTATTCTTTTCAAAAAGAACCGTTTCAAATCCACGCTCCGCGGCGGTAGCCGCAGCCTTCAGTCCCGCTGGACCCGCACCGATGACCAGTACCTTTTTCTTCTCAGGCGCCTTCACCAGCCGGTACTCATTTTCATGCATGCACAGCGGATTTACCGCGCAGGGTCTTGCATGTCCCTTCATGGAATTAAAGTGACATTCTCCGCAGCCGATACAGGGAACGATCTCATCCAGCTGTCCCTTCTTTACCTTGTTGGGCCAGTGGGGATCCGCAATCAGTCCGTGACCAATGGAAATCAAATCCACCACGCCGTCCGCGACTGCCTGCTCTGCCACATCTGGATGATTCAGCTTTCCATGGGCCATAATCGGCACATCTCCGGTAACGGTACGAATAATCTTCGCAGCCTCCAGATCGAAGCCCGGCTTCTGATATACGCTGCTTACCATTCTCCAACGGCAGGAATAAGCGCCTCTGCCGAAATGAATCAAATCCACCGGAATCTCCGCCAGTCTTCTTGCAATGGCCAGACCCTCTTCCAACGGACGCTCTTCGTCATCCACACTGTCCAGCGTCATCTTAACTGCAATCGGGAAATCCTTTCCGCAGGTCTTTCTGACCTCTTCAATAATCTCAAACAGAAATCTCTGACGATTTTCAAAGCTTCCTCCGTACTCGTCGGTTCTATGATTCCATTTCGCGGAAGTGAACTGGTCAATCAGGTATCCGCCGTATCCGTGGATTTCAATGATATCCACACCTGCGTCCTTGGCCAGCTTGGCCGACTCACCCATAGCCTTTACCAGTCGCTTCACACCATCAGTGGGAAGTTCTCTGCAAATCAGCTCCGGATTATAATAATTTGGACAGGGGCTTGCGGAATAGGGCGCGGTATGGGGGTCAATCCAGTTCATTCTTCCGATCCCCGGTGAAAGCTGGATTCCGAACTTTGCCCCGTAGATATGAACGCGCTCTACAATCTGGTTCAGCATATAAACATGTTTATTGCTGTTTAGCAACTGACAGGCAGGGGGCTCAAATTCATCGGAAACACATACCGCTCCGGTCAGCACCAGTCCGGCTCCGCCTTTGGCCCGCTCTCCGTAATACTCTACATCTTTTTGATTGAAAGCGCAGCTCTGATCCGTTGTGGTTCCCATGGGAGCCAGTACAACACGGTTTTTCAGAGTTAGCTTTCCAATATGAAACTCTTCAAATAACTTCATCTTTCCTCCTATGTTTCTTTGGTAACATTTTTTTATACCTCGGTAACACAGTCATATATTATCAAACCTCTATCCGCCTGTCAATACGGCTAAATTCACAACATTTTACTATTATTTTTATGCAACTTATACATTTACAATTGAACTGCAGGCTTTTTGCTGTTATAATGTATTTGTTACCACAGTAACATAGTCATACAAACAGAGGACTTTTATGAATGACACAACATTAACTACTAAGGAACAGATTCGGGAAATTGCTTTGGATTTATTTCAGAAACATGGGTATGAGAATGTAAAGATTATGGATATCTGCAAGTCCGCAGGCGTCACAAAGCGGACCTTCTATTATCATTTTACTTCAAAAAATGATTTACTTACGGGAATTACGAAATATCTGGGAATCAAGGCAGAACAGCTTCTGGCTTCCATAACCTTATCCAAAGGCCCCACAGAAACCTTCTGGGAGCTTATGAGCGTCTACTGTACCAACAGCGAAAAATACGGAGCGAACATCATCAAGCAGCTGTATATCATTACGTTGGAAGAGGGCGGCGACGCGGATTTTCCCTTTGATGCCCACCTATATCCCATCGCTCGGCAGCTTATTGTAAATGCCCAGGCTGCCTCCGAAATCCGTACCGATGTCCCGCCCGACGAGCTTGTCTATACGGTATACCATACGCTCCGCAGTCTTTCCCTTACCTGGGCCGCGCAAAATGGCTCCTTTAACCTTACGGAAGAATTCAAAAAATGCTTCAAGGCTGTTCTGGGAATCCAGCCCGGACATTCCTTCTCTTATCTGGAAGACTAAGAAAATAATCCCCATCAGACACTTTGCGACACGTATCTGATGGGGATTTCTTTAAACATTATCTTTTATCTCGGCTCCGATTTTCCCGCAAAATGCGGATAGCTGTTCTTATCGTCGTAATAGTACCAGGTTCTTCCGCAAATCTCCGCCGGATGCTGTGTGTCTCCTTCCGGAATCGGCGCTTCCGCATTGCAGATCTCCTGATCGTGCATAAACAATACGTGATGTACCGGTTCATCGAACTGGATAAACCACTCCTCCCAGGGATAGTCCTTCTCCCGAAGCTCCTTCGGCGGAACCGCGTGAATCACATACTCCCGGATTCCTTCTACCGTACAGGGAATCTTCTGCCAGGAATAGGACGCGTACAGCCGGTCCGTCTCCTCGTTCAGGCCGCCGAAGATCTCCTCACAGTTGTATCCGAGGGCTTCCAGCTCCTTCTTGATACCCTCCTGCTCCAGTTTTTCCAAAAGCATACCTCATACCTCCTGCTGCATCTGCGATGCTAAATTTTATTGTAAAACCACTGGTTCTATTATAGCAAAACGGCCTGTGACAGTAAAGCCACAGACCGCTTTCTTTCTTCTATTATTTGCTCTTATTTCACTGCCTGCAGAAAGCCCTCGCACAGATAGGTTCCCATCTCCTCCGGACGGAAATCCCCGGTCCGGTTTTCCTCTCCCAGATACATCACCAGAGAGGTCAGGCTGCCAAGCAGCATATACACCGCCGCCTGCTTCGGGAGCCCCTTCCGGATATAGCATTCCCGCATGCCGCAGTCACACAGCTTTCCCAGAATCATCATGGGGCCCATATCGCCGCACTGCCTGCTTTCCGCAAGCATGCTCTGCAGCTTCTTCATAATATCGTCCTTAGCCGCTCCCGGATGGGTAGACAGAAACATAAGCCGCGCAAAGGCCCTCTGCTCCTGCACACAATCCACCACCCAGCGGTAGCAGTAATGAATCTTTTCCTCAAAGCCCGGAATATTTTCCAGTCTTTCCCAGCTCTCCACGCCCTGGGTCTGGGCATCATAGATAATGGCTCCCGCAATGATTTCTTCTTTACAGCTGAAATAATCGTAGGCCGTTCCCTTACCGATACCGGCACGCTTCGTAATATCCGCCACGGTCAGGGCATTGACGTCCGCATTTTCATTCAGAAGCTCCAGGACTGCATCGTAGAGGGCCTTTACCTTGGGCTTCAGCTCAGGCATTGACTTCGTTTTCTGCAGTTCCATGCTTTCTAAGCCTCCATTTCCGCGGTTTTTTCGGCCCCTTTTCTTTTTTATTTCCGTAAGCCATCAGATAGAATACCGGCATTAACAAAAGAATCAGAATCGTAGAGGCAGTCAGGCCGCCGATGATAATGATACCCATGCTCTGCATCATTTCCGTTCCGGTTCCCAGTCCCAGTGACATGGGAATCATGGAAATAACGGTAGTCAGCGTAGTAATCAGAATCGGCCGGAGTCTCGTCTTTCCACTTTCAATCAGCGCGTCCTCCAGTCCCAGTCCTTCCTCATTCATCAGGGCATGGACGCCATCCACATACAGGATACCGTTATTTACTACGATACCCACCAGCATCATGATACCCATCATGGAAATCATGGTCAACGACTGTCCGGACAGAAAGAGAAGTCCGAAGGAACCAATCAGGCTGAAGGGGATGCTCAGCATGACCATCAGGGAATACTTCGGAGATTCAAACTGCATGGCCATAACCAGGAATACCAGGAATACTGCTGCTGCAATCGCCTTACCGATGGCCGTAAAGGTCTCTGTCATCATCTCGTCCATGGTGTCCTTGGTCTGTTCCACAGAATCCGGAAGCTTTGTATCTGCCACCAGCTTATCCAGCGCCGCGTCCACCGCGTCCGTATCCTCTGAGACACAGGAGGCGGTAATGGTGGTAGTGTATTTTCCGTCCTGTTTCATGACGGTCTGCTGGGAATCGGTATATTGCAGGGTCGCCATCTCTGACAGAGGTACGCCGCCGACGGAGGCGTCCAGAAGTGTGCTCGCCTTCGTGTAGGTGCCTTCCGGATACTCCAGCATGACACTGTATTCCTCGCCATTTGACGTAATGGTCATGGCCTCGGTTCCGCTGATCATACTGTAGAGTCCCCCTGCTGCCTGTATAGGCGTCATACCGTGAGCCATAGCGTCCAACGGATCAATTACCACCCGGATCTGGGTAGCGCCTTCACCGGCATCCGAGGACACGTTCAACACGCCCGAAATATTCCAGGCCTTTTCCTGAAGGTCAGAAACCGCTTCCTTCAGATCATCCAGATTGGTCGAAGCCAGGGTTACGCTTCCGCCGCTTGACGTGAGCATCATGGTGGACATTTGGCTGCTGACGGTGATATCCAGCTGTACGCCGGTCATATCCTTCGTCTTCTGCAGCCACTCATCTGCCACCTCCTGGCTGGACATCTTCCGCTCCTCCTTCAGATTAACGGAAATGGTTCCGGATCCCTTGGAGGATGTCAGGGTATAGCTGTCCACGTCCTCGTGGGCCGCCACCATAGCCTCAATCTCCTGCATTTTTTTATCTACTTCTTCTGCTTTGGTACCGCTGCGGAAGGCAGCCGCCACGGAAATGGTTCCCTCGTCCATGGCCGGCATCAGCTCCACCTTCATCAGCGCCACCAGACCGAAGGACATAACTAACAGCACCACCGCCACCAGAACGCTCAGCTTCTTCTTATGTAAGAGCTTCCGCTCCAGCCTGTCATATTTCTCCTTAACCTTATCCAGAAATCCGTTCAGCTTCAGTTCCTTTTTCTCCTGCGGTTTGAAGATACAGAAGAACAGGGGAACCAGAGTCAGCGCGGAAATCAGGGACGCCAGCATGGCGATGATAATCGTATAGCCCAGCTGTCCGAAGATCTGTCCGGTCAGTCCGGTCTGGATACACAGAGGCAGGTATACCACGACTGTGGTAATCGTAGAAGCCACGATAGAGCCTGCCACACCTCTGGTACCGATTTCCGCAGCCTCCCGAAAGCCCGGCTTTTTATCCTTCGCCCGGAAACAGCTCTCCAGTACCACGCTGGAGCTGTCTACCATCATACCGATGGCAATCACCAGCGCACCCAGGGTAATGATATTCAGCGAAAAGCCTGCCACGGCCATGACAATCACCGTCACCAGCAGGGAGATGGGCATGGCGCTTCCTACAATCAGGCTGGCCTTCCAGTCGCCGAAGAAAATAAACAGCACCAGCATAGACAGGATGACGCCCATGAGCAGCGTGCTTCCTACTGATTTTACAGCCAGAAGAATCATATCTGACACGTCGTAGGAGGCTGTCGCCACCAGTCCCGGATGCTCCTTCTGCAGCCGCTCCATGGTCTTTCTGACGTCCCGCACTACTCCCAGGGTACTTGCGCTCTGGTTCTTGGTAACACTAACCGTCAGGGTTTCTTCGCCATTATAACGGCTGATGCTGTCCGGCTCCTTCTGGGACCACTGCACGTCGGCCACGTCCGACAGATGAATCAGGCTGCCTGTGGCGGTAAACAGAGGAATCTGCCGCAGATCCTCTACCGTGGTCACATCCGCCGTACTGATTGCACTGATGGATTGACTGCCCTGCTCCAGGGAACCGATGGGGACTGTAAAATCTGTGGTCGCGATAAACTGGGCGATGCCGCTCATGGTCAGTCCGTACTGATTCATGGCCTCCTCGTCCAGCTTCACCTGAATATAATTCTCCCGTCCGCCGCTGACCTCCACACTGGCCACCGAGCTTACCGCCTTCAGCTCCGGCACAATCTCATCATTGGCCAGGGAGAGAACGTCGCTGCCGTCGGTGGTGCTTAAGGAATACATCATACTGGGCATGGAATTGATATCCATTTTCATAACGATGGGACTCTGGCAGTCATCCGGCAGAGAACGCTCCACCGAATCCAGCGCCGCGCGGAGATCCAGGTACGCGTCGTTGGTATCCACACTGTAATCATACTGCAGGAGAACCATGGAACTGTTCTCCTGGGAATAGGTGGTAACGGAATCCACACCGCTTAAGGCTCCCACCTTGCCTTCTATCTCAGAGCTTACCAGCTCCTCTACGGATTCCGGATCCGCTCCCGGATAAATGGTCATAACCATCATCACCGGCATATCCATATCCGGCATCAGCTCTAGTCTCAGGCCCAGAAGGGACGAGATACCGAATACCGCCAGCGCCAGGACAACCAGAAGGGTTGTGACCGGTCTTTTTAAGGAAAATTTTGTCAGACTCATTTATTCCGCATCCTCCGCCTCTGTTTTCACCACAACCTCTGCGCCGTCCCTAAGCTTGGAGGACCAGGTGGTAACCACCTGACTTTCCCCGTTTAATCCGTCCGCTACAACTGCCTCGTTATCATTCATCAGGCCCACGGTAATCGGAGTTTTCACAAGCTTTCCGTCCTCCACGCAATACACATAGGCGCTGCCTGCAGAGAAATAAATCGCGTCATAGGGGATCACCAGGCTGCTCTCTTCTCTCTGGGTGGTGGCATGCACCTTGACAGACACACCGCTGGGTAGTTTATCTCCGGCTCCGATGACAGAAGCCTTCACCTGGAAAAGACGGGTCTGCTGTCCTGCCATGGTTCCCACCTCCGTGATGGTTCCGGCAAAGGTTTCGCCATTTCGTTCCACCTCGATGGTGTCGCCCACCTGCAGCTCATCCTTGGCCTTCTCTGCCACATTGAAGGTAACGGTCATCGAATCCTTATTGGAAATGACATAGGCCGGGCTGCCCGCAGAAGCCATAGAATCCTTCTCCACGGAAATGGATTCGATCTGGCCGGAAATAGGTGCCTTGACCGTGTACATATCCAGCTGGTACTGGGCGGACTTCAAACCTACATTGGCCTGGGCAAGCTGGGCGGAATAGGTGGCATCTGTTTCCGGGTACACTTCATTTTTTGTGATTTCATAAGTCTTCTGGGTTGTCTTTAAGTTATCCTTCAGGGTCTCCTTCTGGCTCTTGGTGCTTTCCAGCGCGCTCTCCAGCTGGGATTTTCCGGATTTCACAGAAGAAAGGCCGGACTGGGCCTGGGAAAGCGCGCCCTGGGCCTGGGTCAGCTCCAGCTTTGCATTGGCTACCACCGTTTCCTGGGTCTGAATCTCTGCTTCCTTGGCTGCAATTGCCGCCTCGTCCGGTAAAATCGGAGCGCCTGACGCGTCATTTCCCGGATTCTTAAGCTTTTCCAGCTCCGCCTGCAGTCCCTCCAGCTTTACCTGCTCCTGGGCCAGCGCCTGATTTTTTCCGTCTGTCAGCGCCTGGGCGCCGCTTACGGCCTGAGTCAGCTGTGTCTCCTGATCGCCCAGTGTGCTGATCTGGCTTTCCATATCCTTGATACCGTCCCGTACCTTATCCAGATTCTCCTCCAGACTGTCAATGCCCTGCTCTGTCTGGTAGTTCTGCAGATGCCGGGAGCCTCCGGTAGCCACATTGACCCCCGCCTGAGCCTGACTGTAAGCCGCTTTTGCGTTGCTCATCTGAAGCTGTGCCGCCTCGTCGTCGATCTTGAACAGCACGTCGCCTTCCTTTACCGTATCGCCCACGGAATAATTTACCTGGGTCACGGTTCCGGATACCAACGGCACCACATAGACCTGCTGCTCCGGAGACACGCTTCCGATGTAATCCGTATCCAGAGTTACCTCGCCGCTCCCTGGCGTCTGTACTTCCACATTTACCTTCTCTGTTTCGGTCTTCTCTTTGCTTCCGCAACCCACCATGGACACACTCATGGTCAGTACCAGACCCAGCGCCAGTACGCTCTTATTTTTCATGGTTATCCTCCTCTTAATCGAAATTCCGACCGACCAGTCGGTCGGAAGCTGGCTTCATTATATGTCAGGCCGGGTTGTCCCGTCAAGAAAAATGGGGTGAGGATTTTCTTAAATGTTTGTAAATAAAATAGAATCCTGCTC
>CAKRTY010000033.1 GCA_934402125.1 uncultured Anaerosacchariphilus sp.
AAATTGTTCCGTGTTTGAGATGCGATTATTGTATGCACTGGAGCACAGAAAGAAAAGGACAGGGATGTTCTGTAAATGTAAGGGCATTCAAAGCTGCGTTTGTTCCGCAAAAACTGGAAAAGGCAGAAAAAGAAAAAAGGATAGTGGTAATAGGCGGCGGACCGGCCGGCATGCGGGCGGCGCTGATGGCTTGGGAACGTGGTCACCAGGTAGCCCTGTATGAAAAGTCTGGAGCGCTGGGAGGTCTTTTAAAGCATACGGATTATGAAGAATCCAAACTGGATTTGAAGCGCTATAAGGATTATCTGATTCATCAGATTGAAAAAAGCGGCGTAGAAGTGCATCTGAATACAGCGGCTACCCCTCAGATGATTCAGGAGTTAAAACCGGATAAAGTCATTGTGGCGATTGGATCCAAAGCCTTCACACCGCCCATTCCGGGAGAAAATTATGCGATTCCGGTGCTGGAGTCCTACCCGAAGCTGAAGGGGTTGGGCGATCGCATCGTTATTATCGGAGGCGGAACCATCGGCTGTGAGTTGGGACTGGAACTGGCCGCAAAGGGAAAAAAGGTTACGATACTGGAGATGAGCGGACGCTTGCACAGACAGGACAGCCTGTATTATGATATTGCCATCGATCAGCATATAAAAGGCGAAAAGAATCTGACCTGCCTGACCCGGACCAGGGTATTGGAGATAAAACCGGACAGGGTCATTTATGAAGATGAAGAGGGAAGCCGCCATGAAATCAAATGTACCGAAAGCATTATGGCCGCAGGTCTGCGCTCCAGAACAGAGGAAGCGCAGGAGTTTTATCAGGTGCAGCACGCGTCGGTCTACATGGTTGGAGATTGCGTCAAAGTCGGAAAAGTCAGAGAGGCGAATGAAACCGCGTATTTTACAGTGGCGAATCTGTAAAAGTCTTGACAGCCCCCAGCATTTAGTGGTAATGTGAATGACGTGAGTTGTAAAACAGCGGAGCAATCCGCGGCTATATCTAAAACTGAATGATGAGGTGCAAAGACATGCAGGAAATGAAACCGATCAAAGAAGGCAAGGTACGTGAGATTTACGACAACGGCGACAGCCTGATTATGGTAGCGACAGACCGTATCAGCTGCTTCGATGTGATTCTTCATAATGAAGTGACAAAGAAGGGCGCAGTGCTGACCCAGATGTCCAAATTCTGGTTCGATATGACAGAGGATATTCTGCCGAACCACATGATTTCCGTTGACACAAAGGATATGCCGGAGTACTTCCAGCAGGAGAAGTTCCGGGGCAAATCCATGATGTGCAGAAAGCTTCAGATGCTTCCCATCGAGTGCATCGTCCGCGGCTATATCACTGGAAGCGGCTGGGCAAGCTACAAGGAGAACGGAACCGTCTGCGGTATTAAGCTGCCGGAAGGCCTGAAGGAATCTGACAAGCTGCCGGAGCCGATTTACACACCGTCTACCAAGGCAGAGATCGGCGATCATGACAAAAACATTTCCTACGAGCAGAGTATCGCTCATCTTGAAAAATATTTCCCGGGCAAGGGAGAGGAGTACGCAAAGGCTCTTCGCGACAACACCATTGCCCTCTATAAGAAATGCGCAGAGTACGCCCTGAGCAAGGGAATCATCATCGCAGACACCAAGTTTGAGTTTGGCCTGGATGAGAACGGCAACCTGGTGATCGGCGATGAGATGCTGACACCGGACAGCTCCCGTTTCTGGCCGGCAGACGGCTATGAGCCGGGCCACGGACAGCCCTCCTTTGACAAGCAGTTTGCCCGCGACTGGCTGAAGGCCAATCCGGACAACGACTGGACCCTGCCCCAGGAGATCGTGGACAAGACCATCGAGAAATACCTGCAGGCATACGAAATGCTGACCGGAAAGCCGCTGGAGGTATAAGAAAAAAATTGAGGCGCGGATATGTTCCATTTTTGGAGAGTATCCGCGCTTTTTTGTATACAAAAGACGGATAAAAAATCACCGTTATGTTTTGAAAAACAGGTGAAAGTTCCGCCCTGCTGTGATACACTGTATACAGAATCATTTCCGCTCGGGTAACAGCGGAAAGCGAGACAGATTTGGGTTTGGGAGGAATTTGGGGTATGAAATGTATCAACACAACAGACGCGGTAGGCCATGTGCTCTGCCACGACATTACGCGGATCGTCAAGGATGTGGTCAAGGACACCGCATTCCGCAAGGGCCATATTGTGACCGAGGAGGATATTCCGGTGCTGCTGTCCCTGGGAAAAGATCACCTGTATGTCTGGGAGAAGGACGAGAACACCCTCCATGAAAATGAGGCGGCAGAGATTCTGTGCGCCGTCTGCAGGAATGAAAATATGCATCCCACCGATGTGAAGGAGGGAAAAATCGAGCTGGTGGCCGACTGCGACGGCCTGTTCCGGGTAGATGTGCCGCGGCTTGACGCCATCAACGAAATAGATGAGATTATGATCGCCACGCGGCATAATAACACGCCGGTGAAAAAGGGCGACCGTCTGCTGGGAACCCGGGTGATTCCGCTTGTCATCGCGAAGGAGAAGCTGGAGCGGGTAAAGGAGGCTGCGGGAAGCGAGCCGCTGGTTTCCCTGACGCCTTATAAGCCTCTGAAGGCAGGCATTGTCACCACAGGAAATGAAGTGTATTACGGACGGATCAAGGATACCTTCACGCCGGTTATCATCGAGAAGCTGGCCGCCTATGGAATAGAGGTCTGCGGACACATTCTCTGCGACGACAACCGGGAGAAGATTACCGAGGCCATTCGGAAGCTGAAGGAAGAGGGAGCGGACATGATTCTCTGTACCGGAGGCATGAGCGTGGATCCGGATGACCAGACGCCGGGTGCGATTAAGCAGACAGGAGCGCGTATTGTATCCTACGGCGCGCCGGTGCTCCCGGGAGCCATGTTCCTGCTGGCGTATTTCGAGGACGGTACGCCGGTTATGGGACTGCCGGGCTGCGTCATGTACGCGAAGGCTACGGTCTTTGACCTGGTACTGCCCCGGATTGCGGCAGGAGTAGAGGTGACGAAGAAGGAACTGGCCCATATGGGAAATGGCGGCTTCTGTCTGGGCTGTAAGACCTGTCATTACCCCAACTGCGGTTTTGGAAAAGGCGTATAAGGGGGAAGCTGGTATGGGAGGAATTACAGCTGAGGCGGCGCTTGCGCTTGTTCTGGCGCATACGCCTGTGATGCAGGAGAAGGAACGGCTTCCGGTCGCGGAGATTTCCGGACGGGTGCTGGCCGAGGAAGCAAAGACCAGATTTGACAATCCACCCTTTCCCCGTTCGCCCATCGACGGATATGCCTGCCGGGCAGCGGATTTGGAGGGAGCCTGCAGGGAGCAGCCAGTCTGTCTGAAGGTTCTGCGGGAGATTGACGCGGGGGATTATTCCGAGGAAGAGGTGCAGCCGGGCCAGGCTGTACGTATTATGACTGGGGCGGCGATTCCGCCCGGCTGTGACTGCTGCGTCCGTCAGGAGGATACGGATTACGGAGAGGAAACGGTGCAGATCTATAAGGCGGAGCGGCCGTGGGGCAATTACTGCTTCCGGGGCGAGGACTTCAAGGCCGGACAGGTACTGCTGCAAGCGGACCGGGAGCTTGGCTTCGTAGAGGCCGGCGTGCTGGCCGGAATGGGAATTCCGGAGGTGGCTGTCTACCGCCGTCCCCGGATCGCGGTGCTGACCACCGGCAATGAGGTGGTGCAGCCAGGAGAGCCTTTAGCTCCCGGCAAGATCTATGACATCAACCAGAAGCTTCTGGCGGCCCGTCTGCTGGAGCTGGGGGTGGACCTTTGTGAGGCCCGCTCCGTCCCGGACGAGCCGGAGCAGATGGCGGAGGCTCTGAAAAAGGCCGCGAAGGAAGCGGATCTGATCGTCACTACAGGCGCTGTGTCTGTGGGAAAAAAGGATATCATGCATGAATCCCTGGCCCGGATTGGGGCAGAGCGCGTCTTCTGGGGGATCCAGGTGAAGCCCGGTATGCCCACCTTATTTTCCGATTATCAGGGAATCCCGGTCATGAGTCTGTCCGGTAATCCCTTCAGCGCCCTGGTTATCACCGAGCTTTTGCTCCGCCCTATGCTGGCGAAAATGATGAGAAAGCCGTCTCTTGATCTGGTGCGGGTACAGGGAACCCTGGCGGACGCCTTTGGAAAAGCCAGCCCGGGAAGACGATTTGTCCGGGCTTACTGGGAAAAGGGAACCTTCCATCTGCCGGAGGGTCTGAATTCCAACGGCGTGCTGGCTTCCATGGTGGGCTGTAACTGTCTGCTGGACGTGCCAGGGGGATCCGGCGCGCTGAAGCCCGGGGATTCGGCGGAGGCGATTTTGTTATGAGTGTTTTCTTTGCCGTCAGCGGTGTGAAAAATTCGGGAAAAACCACGTTAATCACGAAGCTCCTGCCGGTTCTGACCGGACGGGGGCTGAAGGTGGCGACCATCAAGCATGACGGCCATGATTTTCAGACCGATGTGCCGGGAACGGATACCTTTGCCCATTTTCAGGCGGGAGCCTACGGTACCGTGGTTTTTTCGGAGCGTAAATTTATGGTCGTAAAGAAGCAGCCGGAGGAAGCCCGGGCGGAGCAAATGACGCCGGAGCAGCTGGCGTCCTGGTTTCCGGAGGCGGATCTGATTCTGCTGGAGGGCTTTAAGGACAGCGGGTATCCAAAAGTGGAGCTGATTCGCGGAGCCAATTCCTCGGACTGTGTCTGCAGGGGGCGTAATTTACGTGCCGTCGTGACTGATCTGGCGCCCGGAGCGGTGAAGGGACTGTCGGAGGGCGTGCCGGTATTCGGGCTGGAAGACGTGGAGAGCATTGCAGAATTTATTTTAAAGGATTTGTTTCCTTTATCCGGAAATACAAAGGAGATTATATGAAAACAGGAGCGGTTATCATAGCATCTGGCGATTATGGGGAGGAGCAGCGGGAAAACGAGGGGATTCATCTGTTCCTGCCCATGTATCCGCTGGATGGGACAACGGTTATCAAGGGAGAGATCGCCAGGTTCCGTAAGGCCGGGATTTCTCCCATCGTAGTGCTGGCAGGCTGTCACAGCGAGACGCTGAAGCTGCACCTGAGTCACAATAATGTCATCTTCGTGGAAGATGAAGCCTACCGGGAGCATAGCTTTGAGGAAGCCCTGAAGCTGGCTCTGGAGACGGCTGCGCCCCTGATGGATCGGGCCCTTGTGTTGCCGGTGGAATATCCGGCCTTTGGGGAGGAGACCGTGGAGGCTCTTTTAAAGGCGGAAGAGGCTTCGGTGCCTGTATATGAGGGGCAGGCCGGCTGGCCCAGAAGTATGGTGCCGGGTGAAAAAGATACCAAAGCCGGACAGGAAAGGATTTTGGTGGGGGATCCGGGCATCTGCTATTCGCTTCTGGACGCAGGCGGGATCGAGCGGGTGTCTGCTTACCTGAAAGCCCGGTGGGACGCCGCCACGCTTCATTTCAAAACAAAGCTGGTGATATCCAAGGAAGAGGATTTCTTCGGTCCCGGCGTCTACCACCTGCTGCAGTACATTGATGAGACCGGCTCCATTCAGGCTGCGGCGGCCAAAATGAATATGTCCTATTCCAAGGGCTGGAAAATGATCAACAAGGTGGAGAAGGAGCTGGGCTTCCGGTTCCTGAACCGCTGTAATGGAGGAAAGAACGGGGGAAGCTCTACCATTACCCCGGAAGGCCGCCTCTTCATGGAGCGGTATCATGCCATGCTGGAGGACATGAAGCGGATTACCCGGGAATTTTTTGAGGTGTATTTCGGGGAGTTTCAGTAAAAAGCACAGAGTGAAAGGGAGGTTGCACTTGCACCCTCCTTTTTTTATGTGTATAATAGACCTATCGTTATTCTTTTGGAAAAATAACGAACAGAAGAAGCAGTACGAAAAAAGAGAAAAGAGAAAAGAGGGATCGTTATGATGAAGAAGAAGGTAATCGCAGGTCTGCTGGCCGGCGCTCTGGCAGTATCTATGCTTGGCTGCGGAAGCAAGCAGGCAGAAGAGACTCCGGCAGCAGAAGAGACTGCAGAGGCAGAGCCGGTGACTTTGAATGTCTTTGCGGCAGCATCCATGACAGAGACCCTGACAGAGATTCAGGAGATGTACAAAGAGGTGGCCCCGAATGTAACTCTGGTATTCAATTTTGATTCCTCAGGAACCCTGAAGACTCAGATTCAGGAGGGCGCGGACTGCGACGTATTTATTTCCGCGGCCAAGAAGCAGATGAACCAGCTGGACAAGGACGCGGATCCGGAGGTGAATACCGACGGCCTGGATTATGTGCTGGAGGGCACCCGGGTCAACCTGCTGGAGAATAAGGTGGTTCTGGCAGTGCCGGACGGCAACCCGAAGAACATAGAATCCTTTGCGGATCTGGGCACCGATAAGCTTTCTCTCCTGGCTCTTGGAAATGAGGACGTTCCGGTGGGACAGTACTCCACAGAGATTCTGACCAATCTGGGCATTCTGGACAGTCTGGAGGCAGCAGGCAAGATTACCTACGGCTCCAATGTAAAAGAGGTAACGACCCAGGTTTCCGAGGCGGCTGCGGACGCAGGCATTATCTACGCTACTGACGCGTTTTCCGCCAAGCTGACCGTTGTGGATCAGGCGGGAAGCGATCTGTGCAAGCAGGTCATCTATCCGGCTGCAGTCCTGAATGTTTCGAAGAATCAGGAGGCGGCAAAGGAATTTCTGGCCTATCTGCAGACCGATACCTGTATGAAGGTATTTGAGGCAGTGGGCTTTGCAGCGGCAGAATAAAAGGACGGAGTAGAGGTTTATGGACTGGTTTCCCCTGTATAATTCCCTGCGTATTGCGCTGATTGCCAGTGTGATCGTGTTTTTTACGGGAATTTTCGCGGCTTATTATATCGCAAAGCTTCACCCGGTGGTGAAGGGTGTGCTGGACGTGGTGCTGACGCTGCCGCTGGTCCTGCCGCCCACGGTAGTCGGGTATTTTCTGCTGATGGTGATGGGACCCAGAAGACCGCTGGGTGCCTGGTTTCTGGAAAATTTTGGAACCAAACTGGTGATGACCTGGTATTCCGGCATTTTTGCGGCGGCTGTGGTGGCCTTTCCGCTGATGTACCGGACAGCCCGGGGAGCCTTTGAGAGCTTCGACGAGACCTACGCCTATTCCGGACAGACCCTGGGCCTGTCCAACAGCTTTATCTTCTGGCGGATCCGGATGCCGGCCTGCAGGCAGGGCATTCTGGCGGGAGCCGTCCTGGCCTTTGCCAGAGCCCTGGGCGAGTACGGGGCTACCAGCATGGTGGCCGGTTATACGCCGGGCCGGACCGCGACCATTTCCACCACCGTCTATCAGCTCTGGCGGACAGACAACGACGCCCTGGCCTTCCGGTGGGTTCTGGTCAATGTGGCGATCTCGGCGGTGGTGCTGCTGGTGGTAAATCTGCTGGAAAAAAGCGAGCGGGCTTCCCGCGTGGGTACAAAACGAAGAGCCGGGAGGTAACGGAGATGTCGTTGTATGTGGATATCAGAAAAAAGCTGGGAGATTTCCGGCTGGAAACACAGTTTGAGGCTGCGGAGGGGGTGACCGGGATTCTGGGAGCCTCCGGTTGCGGCAAGAGCATGACGCTCCGCTGTATCGCGGGTATCGTGAAGCCGGACGAAGGATATATTGAGCTGGACGGCCGGGTGCTTTTTGATTCGAAGAAGAACATCAATCTGCGGCCCCAGGATCGCCATGTGGGACTGCTGTTCCAGAATTACGCCCTGTTTCCCAATATGACGGTGCGTCAGAACCTGATGACGGGACTGAAGGCGGAAAAGACCGGGAAAAAAGAAGCGGAGATAAGAATTCAGGAAATGCTGGAAAAGTTTGAGCTGAAGGGTCTGGAGAAGCATAAGCCTGCGGAGCTTTCCGGAGGCCAGCAGCAGAGGGTGGCGCTGGCGCGGATCTTCCTCTCCAGCCCCCGTGTGCTGATGCTGGACGAGCCTTTTTCTGCGCTGGACGGCTATCTGCGCTGGAACCTGGAGCAGGAGCTTCTGGAGACGCTGAAGGAGTTCGGCGGGCCTACCCTGTTTGTGTCCCACAGCCGGGACGAGGTGTATCGGATCTGTGACCGGGTATGTGTGATGGATCAGGGTTCTTCAAGTCCGGTGATTCCGGTAAAGCAGCTTTTCGAAGCGCCAAAGTCCAGGGCGGCTGCGCTGCTGTCCGGCTGTAAAAACTTCGCGCGGGCCCGGGTTACGGAGAAGGGCCGGGTAACTGTGCAGGACTGGGGCGAGATGCTTTCCTACAGCGGAGAACACGGGCCGGACAGAGAGGACGTCCGCTATGTGGGCGTGCGCAGCCATTATATCGGGCTGATGGGAGCAAAAGAGGCGGCGGCACAGCCGGAGAATACCTTCCGGTGCCGGATTGACCGGGTTATCGACGACGTCTTTTCCACGGTGCTGATGGTGACGCCGGAGCATGCGGAGAACTCACAGGAGAGCCGGAAGAACCATTTCGACCGGATCCGTGTGGAGATCACCAAGGAGCACTGGCGGGAATTCTGTGAAAGGGAGTTTGCGGACAGAGAAAATCCGCAGGATACACTCTGGCTTCATGTGAATCCTGCGGATGTGATGGTGTTAAGATAGGTCAGCCTCCGATACGGGACATTTCCTTTCGTTCCGTTACGGTCGGAATATTTTCAAAGCAATGGGCTGCGGGCTTTTGACCGATAGCCTGGGCCAGCAGGGCTTTTACGTCCTCCGGACTTCCGTTCCGGAGGGCGTTTTTTATGGAAATATGGTCGCTGTAGCACAGACAGGGCTTGATATCCCCGGTGGCCGTCAGTCGGATCCGGTTGCAGGAGTTGCAGAATTTCCCGTGAATGGCGCTGATAAAACCGATACTGCCGGGAAAGCCGTCGATTCGGTAATAGCGGGCGGGGCCGTTGCCGTGGGTATGGGAATCCGGGATCACCCGCTCGGCGCCGTAATGGGTGCGCAGGCGTTTCAGAACCTCCGGGTTGGACACCGGCTCCAGGGTTTTTCCGTAGCCGATGGGCATCAGCTCGATAAAACGTACGTCCAGCTTATGGTTTTTCGCAAGCTCCGCCAGGGCGATACATTCCATATCGTTGATGCCCCGCTGGAGAACGGCGTTGATCTTGATTGGAATTTGGCGTTCCTCCATGGCGCGGATTCCCTCCAGTACGGAGGAAAGCCGATCAAAGCCGGTGATTTCGGCATATTTTACCGGGTCAAGGGTATCCAGGCTGATGTTGACCGCATGAAGTCCCTGGCGGCAGAGCTCGTCGGCACAGGAGGCCAGCAGGATTCCGTTGGTGGTCAGGGTGACCTGCTCGATACCGGGCAGGGCGCTCAGCATACCGATGAGATCGGTGCAGCCCCTGCGGACCAGAGGCTCGCCGCCGGTGACCTTGATTTTTCGGATACCGAGAGCTGCGGCCTGGCGGCAGGCTTCGGTGACCTCCTCCAGGGTCAGAATCTCCTCCATGGGAAGCCATTCGATACCGTCGGGCATACAGTAGCGGCAGCGCAGGTTGCAGCGGTCGGTGATGGAGACGCGCAGATAGTCGATATCCCGTCCATATTGGTCTTTCATAGGGTTATTCCGCCTTTCTCACAAACTCTCCGCTTTTTCCGCCGCTTTTGCGGCAGAGATGGATATCGGACATTTCCATCCCCTTATCTACGGCCTTGCACATATCGTAGATGGTCAGAAGCGCGATCTGGACGCCGGTCAGGGCCTCCATTTCCACGCCGGTCTTTCCGGTGGTGCGGACGGTGCAGACCGCTCTGACCGAGGCGGTTTCCTCCTCTAAGGCAAAGCGGATTTCTACCTTGGTCAGGTTCAGCAGATGGCAGAGGGGAATCAGCTCGGAGGTCTTTTTAGCGCCCATGATTCCGGCTACCCGGGCTACGCCCAGGACGTCGCCCTTTCCCATTTCCCCTTCTTTTATCTTTTCAAAGCATTCCCGGCTCATGGAAATGCGGCCCTCGGCCACAGCCTCCCTGGCGGTTTCCGCCTTGGCGCTTACGTCCACCATGATGGCTTCTCCCTGCCGGTTAAAATGTGTAAATTCACTCATAATGATTCTCCTTTATTTTATACGGCCCAGAACGAAATCGTCACGTTCTTTCCCGCCCGCTTCAGGTGCTCCATCAGCGCCTCTACGGTTTTCGTCTTGGTTTCCGCGGTAATGTCGGAGCCGGTATAGGCCGGGTTATAGGCGTTACCGAAAAAGAGGTTGATGTCGGTGGCCCAGGTAAAGAGCAGGCGGCCAAGCTGGGCAGCTCCGTCCTTCTTCTGCAGCATTTCATGGAAACACAGGCGGTCTTCCCGGAAATCCTCGCAGTATTCCAGCAGCCGTTCCAGAGTCAGCAACCCTTCCGTCACCAGATCCGCCCCGGGCAGACGCATCAGGGAGGGCACGTCGTCCACCGCGGATC
>CAKRTY010000034.1 GCA_934402125.1 uncultured Anaerosacchariphilus sp.
GTATGGGACAGGCTATGAAGCGCTCCGGCGCAAGGTCAATCAGCTGGGACTGACTCTGGGCGGGCAGGCGCCGGCTCCCAGACCCAGGGATTTGTCCGCAAACCGGAAGAAAGAGGAGGAGGGAACGGCAGCCTCCCAGAAGCTGCTGCTTACCTGGATGATTTCCGACGAAACCTATTTCCGGGTGATAAGACGATATATCGAGCCGTCGGATTTTAGCGTGCCGCTATATGGACAGATTGCGGAAATGCTGTATGAGCAGCATGAGCAGGGCGGCTTAAACCCGGCGGGAATCCTGAGCCGTTTTGAAAACGCGGAGGAGCAGAGAGAGGCGGCGGCTGTCTTTAACGCACAGCTTAAGCAGGTGGAGACAAAAGAAGAGACGGAAAAGGCCTTACAGGAGACCATTTACAAAATCCGTCAGGAAGCCTTAAACAGAAAAGGGAAAGAGCTTGCGCCCACAGATATGGAGGGTCTGCAGAAGCTGATACAGAGTCGGCGCGAGCTTCAGAAACTGCATATTTCACTGGATTAAGGATAAAATACTAACAAGTTATGGAAGGATGGAACAAGATGGAAGAAAACGCAGCAAAGTTTGAGGAAAAATTAAAAGAGCTTCTGGTAATGGCCAAGAAGAAGAAAAATATTCTGGAGTATCAGGAGATCAGCGACTTCTTTGCGGAGTTTGATCTGGATCCGGATCATATGGAGAAAATCCTGGAGTATCTGGAGGCCAATAATATCGATGTGCTTCGGATTACCGGAGACGGGGACGAGCCTGACGACGCGCTCCTCCTGGCAGAGGACGACGATGATATGGACGTGGAGCAGATTGATCTCTCCATTCCGGACGGCGTCAGCATTGAGGATCCGGTCCGTATGTATCTGAAGGAGATCGGAAAGGTTCCCCTTCTGAGTGCAGATGAAGAAATCGAACTGGCAAAGAGAATGGAGGAGGGCGACGAGGACGCCAAGAAGCGTCTGGCAGAGGCCAATCTCCGACTGGTGGTCAGCATTGCAAAGCGTTATGTGGGCCGCGGTATGCTGTTCCTGGATTTGATTCAGGAAGGAAATTTGGGATTGATCAAGGCGGTAGAGAAGTTTGATTACCGCAAGGGATATAAATTCAGTACCTATGCGACCTGGTGGATCCGTCAGGCCATCACAAGAGCCATCGCCGATCAGGCGAGAACCATCCGTATCCCGGTGCATATGGTAGAGACCATCAATAAACTGATCCGTGTCTCCCGTCAGTTGCTGCAGGAGCTGGGACGGGAACCTACCCCGGAGGAGATTGCGGCAGAGATGAAACTGCCGGTAGAGCGCGTGCGTGAGATCCTGAAGATTTCCCAGGAGCCGGTGTCTCTGGAGACGCCCATCGGCGAGGAGGAGGACAGCCATCTGGGTGACTTTATCCAGGACGACAATGTGCCGGTTCCGGCAGACGCCGCAGCGTTCACCCTCTTAAAGGAGCAGCTGGTGGAGGTCTTAAGCACCCTGACTGATCGGGAGCAGAAGGTGCTTCGCCTTCGTTTCGGCCTGGACGATGGACGGGCCCGTACACTGGAAGAAGTTGGAAAGGAATTTAATGTAACCCGTGAGCGAATCCGTCAGATCGAAGCAAAGGCTCTTCGAAAGCTGCGTCACCCCAGCCGCAGCCGGAAGCTCAAGGATTACCTGGACTAAAGAGATGAATATATCAGGACGACTGAACCGACTGGCAGAGCTGGTCACAGAGGGCAGCCGGCTGGCAGATGTGGGAACAGATCATGGATATGTTCCCCTTTGTCTATGCAGAGAGAAGAAGATTCCGTCAGCCATTGCCATGGATATTAACGTGGGTCCCCTGGAGCGGGCAAAAAGCCATATTGCCGGAGCAGGACTGGAAGCGTACATAGAGACAAGGCTTTCCGACGGCCTTCATGAACTGAAACGGGGAGAAGCAGATACGGTGCTGATCGCCGGCATGGGCGGAGCCCTGATGGTGCGGATCCTTTCAGAAGGGACAGAAGCCCTTAAGGAGGTCCGGGAGCTGGTGCTGCAGCCCCAGTCAGAGATAGGGGAGGTCCGGCGGTATCTGAATACCGGCGGGTGGAAGATTATTCTGGAAGATATTCTGCTGGACGAGGGAAAATACTATCCCCTGTTTAAGGCCGTGCCGGGAACAGCGCAGGATTATACGGAGGCAGAATACCGTTTCGGAAAGCTGGAGCTTCAGAAATCACCGGAGGTGCTGGCAGAGTTTCTGAAAAAGAGACTTAACGTGAACCGTCAAATTAAAGCGGGACTTCCGGAGAACGGAGACGGACGGATAGAGGAACGAAGGACTCAGGTGACGGCGGAAATCAGGCTTCTGACAGAAGTGCTGGAAGCTATGGCTGCCCTTTAAAAGAAACGGACGAAGAGAACAGGAGCGTGAAAAGCATGAGATGTCAGGATATTCTGGAAAAAATCGAGGCCCGTTACCCGAAACAATACGCCTGCGACTGGGACAATGTGGGACTTCTGGCAGGCAGCCGGGAGCGGGAAGTGGATACCGTATACATTGCTCTGGACGCTACCGATCAGGTAGTAGACGCAGCCGCGGAATGCGGGGCGCAGCTTTTGCTGACCCATCACCCAATGATTTTTGGCGGACTCAAAGCGGTGACTGCAGATGATTACGTGGGGGAGCGTCTGATTCGCCTGATTCGGAATGATATTTCCTATTATGCCATGCATACGAATTATGATGTGATGGGTATGGCGGAGCTGGCGGCAGAGCTGCTGAAGCTGAGAGATACAGAAGTGCTGGAGGAAGTGCTGGACGGCGAAGGAATCGGCCGGGTAGGGCAGCTTCCCTGTCCCATGACCGTACGGGAGTGCGCGGAGCAGGTAAAGAAGCAGTTTCAGCTTCCTAATGTGAAGATTTTCGGGGATCCGGATAAGAAGGTGGAGCGCGCGGCCATCTGTCCGGGATCCGGGAAGAGCGAGGCGAAACCTGCCCTTGCCATGGGAGCGGAAGTTTATATCACCGGGGATATCGATCATCATACGGGAATTGATATGGCGGACTGCGGCATGGCGATCATTGACGCAGGCCATTATGGGATAGAGCATATCTATATCGCGGATATGGAGCGGTTTCTGAAAGAGAACTTCCCGGAATTTCGCGTGTATACAGCGCCGGTGAAGCAGCCGTTTCAGGTGTTGTAAGAGGAAATCAACAGAATAGCGAATATTTCAGGGCAGTTGCAGGCGAAAGTGCGACTTGTCTGTGTAAAAATATGGAGGTGCGGCATATGAAAATGGTAAAGGTAAGTCTGAATGGAAAGACCTATGAATATCCGGAAGGAACCAGGTATGGGGAGATTGCGGCAGATATGCAGAAGGATTATCCCCATGATATCGTGCTGGTTTCGGTGAATAAGCGTCTCCGGGAACTGAATAAGAAGCTGTACGAGGATGCGGATCTGGTATTTTATACTACGGCAGACAGAGCGGGCGCCCAGGCTTATCGGCGGAGTCTGACCATGCTTCTGATGAAGGCCATCTGCAGGGTTGCCGATCACGATCAGATGATCCGGGCCCAGGTTCATTATTCCCTGAGCCATGGCTATTATTGTACCGTGCAGGGAGGCGTTACCGTAGACGAGACCTTCCTACAGGCGGTAAAGCAGAAAATGCAGGAGTACGTAAGCCGGAAATTGCCCATAGAAAAGAAAAGCGTAAACACCGATAAGGCACGGCAGATTTTCCATAATCACCGAATGTTTGATAAGGAGAAGCTGTTCCGGTACCGCCGGGCGTCCCGGGTCAATATTTACAGTATCGGAGAATTTGAGGATTATTATTACGGCTACATGGTGCCGGATACCGGATATCTGAAGTATTTTGAACTGTATCCTTACGACGAGGGCTTTGTGCTCCAGTTCCCCACCACCGAAAAGCCGGAAGAGGTACCGGCCTTTGCGCCCCAGCATAAGGTATTTCAGGTGATGAAGGAATCGGCCCGGTGGGGAGAACTCTTAGGCGTGTCGAACGTGGGCGAGCTCAACGACTGTATTGCCAGAGGCGAGCTGCATCAGTTGATTATGACACAGGAGGCGTTGCAGGAGCGGAAGCTGGCAGAAATCGCAAGCCGGATTGCGGCAGACCGGAGCCGGAAATTTATTATGATAGCAGGTCCGTCTTCCTCGGGAAAAACGACATTTTCCAGAAGACTGTCCATTCAGCTCTCGGCGGCAGGCTTAAGGCCACACCCTATTTCTGTGGATAATTATTTCGTGGAACGGGAAATGACGCCCCGGGATAAGAATGGCGATTATAATTTTGAATGTCTGGAGGCTATGGACATTGAACTGTTTAACCGCCAGATGTGCGAGCTGTTGGAAGGAAAGACCGTAGAACTTCCGTATTTCAATTTTAAGAGCGGAAAGAAGGAATACAACGGCGATTACCTGACCATGGGTGAGGAGGATATTCTGGTTATCGAGGGAATCCACTGTCTCAATGATAAGCTGTCCCACAGCCTGCCCCGGGAGAGCAAATTTAAGATTTATATCAGCGCCCTGACCCAGCTCAATATCGACGAGCACAACCGGATTCCTACCACAGACGGCCGTCTGCTCCGGCGTATGGTGCGGGATGCCAGAACCAGAGGCGCCCGCGCTTCACGTACCATTTCCATGTGGCCTTCGGTCAGAAGGGGCGAGGAAGAAAATATCTTCCCCTATCAGGAGGAGGCGGACGTGGTATTTAATTCTGCATTGATTTATGAGTTTTCTGTACTGAAGCAGTACGCAGAGCCCTTGCTGTTCGGCATTGACCGGGATGCGCCGGAGTATCAGGAGGCGAAGAGACTGCTTAAATTCCTGGATTATTTTCTGGGCGTGGACAGCACCAATATTCCGGATAATTCCCTGGTACGGGAATTTATCGGGGGCGGGTGCTTCCGTCTGTAAAAACAGCAGGCTGCGTTGGAATTTACCTTCGCAGCCTGCTGTTTTTTGTAGCAATGCACAAAAATCCCACCTTTTTTTGGTGATTCCATCGATTGACACCCACCCCACCCCATGCTACTATAATGTCGTCTTGTGAATACGTATTCACAAGCAAAAATACTGAATTTTTATGACATGGAAGCAGAAGAGAAACCAGAAACAGGAGACAACAAATATGATTACAATGACCGAAATCGCCCGTCTTACAGGAGTGTCCCAGCCGACGGTATCCCGGGTCCTGAACGGAAATACTTCCGTGAATCCGGAGGTACGGGAAAAGGTGCTGGCCTGTGCCAGGGAACATCATTTTCAGCCCAATGCCATGGCCCGCAGTCTGGTGGGCAGCGGCACCAAGCTGATCGGCGTGGTACTGACGGATATCTCCAACTCTTTTTTCGCGGATTTGGAGAAATATATGGAACAGGCGGCCAGGGAAAAGGGCTACAGCCTGATATTGTTTAATTCGGATTATGATCGGGAAAAGGAAAAGCATTGCCTGGAGGTCATGCGGCGTTACCGGGTAGACGGTCTGATTATCGTTCCAGTTCTGGAGCAGGATCCGAAATTCCGGGCGGAGATCAAAGAGCTGGATATTCCGGCGGTGTCCATCACCCGACAGACGGAGCACATGGACTGCGTCTATATTGACCATGCGGCTGCAGGAGCCCGGGTGGCAGAACATCTGCAGCATATCGGCTGTGAGAATTATCTGTTTGTGGGAACTACCGGGGACAGGAAGTACCAAGGCTTTGCGGAAAAGATAAAAGAGAGTGATCCGGACTTTGAGCAGAAGCTGACTGTGATTGACACAAAGGATTCCGTGAAGATTCGGAGTATTTTGCAGACGCATTTCCGGGAACACCCGGGAAAATGCGGTATCTTTGCCTACAACGACCGCAGGGCAGTGCAGCTTCATGGCATTCTGCAGAGACTGGGAATCTCCATGCCGGATCAGGCGGCTCTGGTGGGCTTCGATAATACATACACCTGCGAATATCTGTATCCGGGACTTTCCAGCGTATCCCAGCCAAACCGGGAGATGGCAACCCGGGCTGTGGATATTTTGATTCAGAAAATCGAACAGCCTGAGAATCAGGAATGTTATGACGACCCTATGCAGGCAGAACTTGTTATCCGTGAAAGCTCAGAAAGGTAAGAAGATGAACGCGTTAAACAGAACCTGGGACAAGCTGATTGCCCAGAAGATAAAGGAAACAAAAGACTCTGGCAGCCGCTGGCGGCCTGCCTTTCATATCGCGCCGCCGGTAGGGTGGCTGAATGATCCCAACGGCCTGTGCCAGTACAAGGGAATATACCATGCCTTTTACCAGTATGCCCCCTTCGATGAGAAGGGCGGTCTGAAATTCTGGGCCCACTGTACCAGCAGGGATATGCTCCACTGGAAGCTGGAGGGCGTTCCGCTGGTGCCGGATCAGCCCTATGACTGCCATGGAGTCTACTCCGGCTCCGCAGTTATAGAGGACGATCGTATGTATCTGTACTACACAGGAAATGTGAAGGAAGCAGGAGCTTATGATTATATCAACCAGGGCCGTCAGGCCAACACAGTCCGGGCAGTGAGTTACGACGGGATTCATTTTGAGCGGAAGGAGCTCCTCCTGACCAATGGGGATTATCCCCTGGATCTGACCTGCCATGTGCGGGATCCGAAGGTGTGGAAGAAAAATGGCCGCTGGTATATGGTACAGGGCGCCCGGACAAAAGAGGATCAGGGCGTGGTGCTGCTTTTCACTTCCGGCGACGGCGTCAAATGGTTCTGTACCCACCGGTTGAAATCGCCGAAGGCCTTCGGCTATATGTGGGAATGCCCGGACCTGTATGAGGTGGACGGCTATACGGTTTTAAGTATCTCTCCCCAGGGCGTGGAGGCGGACGGACTTCGCTATAACAATGTGTATCAGAGTGTCACGACCTTTCTGGACAGCGATTTCCGGACCACCTCTGTCAACGGCAGCTTTCGGGAGCTGGACGGCGGCTTTGATTTCTACGCGCCCCAGACATTTGAAAGCGAGGACGGCCGCCGGATCGAGATTGGTTGGATGGGCATGGCGGACGTGGACGCGTATTATACGAATCGCACCACCGAGGACGGTTGGCAGCATGTGTTGACCCTGCCCCGGGAGCTTTCGGTGAGGGACGGCGTGCTCTGCCAGAATCCCATCCGGGAGCTGGACGCATACTGGACGAAGGAGCAGCCTATTGAAAATGAGTTTGCAGGCCTGGCAGGAAGTGCCTTTGAAATCGAGCTTCCGGCCTTGGACAAAGTGGAAGAAAATGTAAAAATAACGCTGGCGGAGCAGCTGTGGCTCACTTATGACAGGGAAAGCCGGATTTTCCGTATGGAATTCCGGGATCAGCAGCTGGGCGCGGGACGTACCATGCGGGGACGCAAGATAGAGAAGCTGACAGATATGAGAGTCATTGTGGACGCTTCCTGCGTGGAAGTGTTTTTAAACGGCGGAAAAGATGTATTTTCCACCCGGTTTTATCCGGAAGGGGAAGAGATAGAAGTAACAGTGAACGCGCCGGGCGCAACGGGCCGGCTGCGGGCGTAACGGGAATGAGGAGGTAAGCATGGATTACAGAAAGACAGCGGAAGCGATCTATGAGAAAGCGGGAAAAAGAGAGAACCTGGTATCGGTGGCGCATTGCTCCACAAGACTTCGTCTGGTACTGGCCGACGACGGGAAATGCGACGTTAAGGCGGTAGAGAACATCGATGGCGTCAAGGGCGTGTTCAGCGCAGCAGGACAGCTTCAGATTATTTTGGGAACAGGCGTGGTTAATAAGGTTTACGATGAGTTTCTGACCATTTCCGGCATGAGCGGCGTCAGCAAGGACGAGGCGAAGGAGGCCGCGGCCCAGAAGCAACTCTTTTATAAAAGAGCCATTAAAACCCTGGGCGATATTTTTGTGCCGATTATTCCTGCCATTGTAGCCAGTGGATTCCTGATGGGAATCATGGAAGCGTTGAATTTTATGGTAAATAATGGCTTCCTGAATCTGGACACCTCAGGCTCCCTGTTTGTGCTGGCGAATTTATTTGCCAACACGGCATACACCTTCCTGCCCATTCTGATTGCGTACAGCGCGGCTAAGGTATTCGGCGGCAATCCCTATCTGGGAGCGGTTATCGGTATGATGATGATTCATCCGAATCTGCAGAATGCCTGGACGGTGGCGACCGAGGGCGTGAAACAGACTCTTCCGGTCTGGTTTGGCCTTTACAGAGTAGATCTGGTGGGCTATCAGGGACATGTCATTCCGGTTATCATTGCGGTATTTGTCATGTGCCAGATTGAAAAGCGTCTGCACAAGGTTGTTCCGGCCATGTTTGACCTGTTCGTGACGCCGCTGGTCAGCGTCTTTGTCACAGGCTACCTGACCTTTTCCATCATCGGTCCTATCTTTGTAACCGTGGAAAACGGTATCCTGAATGGGGTGCAGCAGCTTCTGACCCTGCCCTTCGGTATCGGCAGCTTTATCATGGGCGGCCTTTATTCCACTACGGTAGTGGCGGGTGTCCATCATATGTATACACTGATTGATGTGGGTCAGCTTGGCCTTTATGGAAAAACCTACTGGCTTCCGCTGGCGTCCGCGGCGAATATTGCCCAGGGCGCGGCAGCTCTGGCGGTAGCGCTGAAAACCAGAAATCAGAAGACGAAATCCATGGCAGTTCCCTCCGCCATGTCCTGCTTCATGGGAATCACCGAGCCGGCTATCTTCGGCGTAAACCTGCGGTTCTTCAAGCCCTTTATCTGTGGAGCGGCAGGCGGCGCCTGCGGAGCCCTCTATGCTTCCATCGTGGGTATGGGCGCAACCGGAACCGGCGTCACCGGTATCTTCGGCCTGCTGCTCTGCCTGAATGATCCGCTGAATTATATTATAATGTTCCTTATCTCCGCAGGCTCAGCCTTTGCGCTGACCTGGGTGTTCGGGTACAAAGATCCGGTGGAGACCGGGAGAGAAGCTGTTTGAGACCTGCGGGAACTAAATAGATTTATTTGGAAATTCCTTGTCAAAACTGTTGCATTATAGTATTATGACTTTATGACATTGCATATTCTGGAAATGGCGCTGTCTCGGAAAAGGAGAATTTATGGCGTTGACAAAAGAAGATGCAGTTATGATATCCCAACTGTTCAGCGAGCAATTGGAAAAGCATTTGGCCCCTATCCATGAGCAGCTACAGGGTATTCATATGCGCTTGGACAGACTGGAAGAGCGCATGACAGCAATGGAAGAGCGCATGACAGCAATGGAAGGCCGTATGACAGTAATGGAAGGTCGCATGACAGCTGTAGAAGACCGCATGACTATCAACGAGGGACATATGCTGAAAGTAGAACTCCTGCTGGAGAACGATATGCTGCCGAGACTTCAGAATATCGAAGCCTGTTATACCTCTACATATCGGAGGTATCAGTTTCGGACCGAACAGATCGACACCATGCAGGAAGACGTAAATGTTTTAAAAAAAGTAGTTCAGGAGCACAGCGAGATGTTATTGAGACTGGCCTGAATGCAGAATCGTGCAATGTCTGATTGCACAAAAGAGAAAAACGCCGCAGGCTTTGCCTACGGCGTTCATACGTTACCGGTTCTGTCCGGCCAGCTCTTTCAGCTCCTGGAAGAGCTCCAGATCCTCTCTGCTGATTTTCAGATTGGAACAGAAGGTTCTGCCGTCCGGCTCCGTAACCTTGAATTCCAGAATCGTCCCTTCGTGAATCCCGTTTTGCATGACAGAATTCAGAAAAAGCGGAAACTTCGGGTGCGCGGCCTGGAAACGGTCCCAGGCGGATTTCATTTTCAAAAGCTGCATTGGATTCATAGATCATTCTCCCTGTAAAAGTATGATATCTCATTGTAGTATAAAAAGGAAAAAGAAACAAGTCTTGAACAGTGCTCGTTATTTTTTTCACGGATCACAGACTTTTTACAAAAAAAGACTGGACGAATTCACCATTATGTGCGAAAATATAACCAAATGCGACAAGTCAGGACATGAGTCCCGCGTCGCTATTAATCCATTCTGAAAGGAGTTTTAAAATGATTTATTCACATGAAGTCGAGATGATGTGTCCGGTAGCACAGGGCGTACACCATGGCGCCGCTCCGATTCCGGAAGAAGCAAAATGGGTACAGGCGAAGGAAGTTAAAGATATTTCCGGCTTTACACACGGCATTGGCTGGTGTGCACCGCAGCAGGGAGCATGTAAGCTGACCCTGAACGTTAAGGAAGGCATCATCCAGGAGGCTCTGGTTGAGACTATCGGATGTTCCGGTATGACTCATTCCGCAGCGATGGCGTCTGAGATCCTGCCGGGTCTGACTGTACTGGAGGCTCTGAACACAGACCTTGTATGTGATGCTATCAAT
>CAKRTY010000035.1 GCA_934402125.1 uncultured Anaerosacchariphilus sp.
GATATACACAGGACAGTCTGGCATTGATGATAAAGGTCATCGTCATGGCCGTAACCAGCATAACCGGCGCACGCATCAGCATACGCATCATCATCTGAAACGCGTTCTGTACGTTGGTTACATCGGTGGTCAGACGCGTAACCAGTCCCGCGGTAGAGAAATGATCGATATTGGAGAAGGAAAATTCCTGGATATGGTTGTACATTCCCTCTCTTACATTTTTCGCAAAGCCGGTAGACGCGATGGCCGCCTGCTTCGCGGCAAAAGCTCCGCAGAACAGGGACGCAAAGGATACCAGAAGCATCACCAGTCCCATCGTGATTACGTATTTCATGTTGCCTGTCTCAAGTCCGTTGTCGATGATGGCCGCCATCAGAAGCGGAATGATCATCTCAAAGATAACCTCGAAGACAATAAAAATCGGCGCTGAGATGGCCGTCTTTTTGTACTCGCCTATGTAGGCCTTTAATGTCTTCAGCATGTGTGCCCTCCTTGTGTGATTCTTTCTCTATGCTGCTCTAACTGTTCTTCTGTTCCATCATGTTCCGTCATAGTCGCCAGAATCCGATCCAGAAGCTCCAGAAGCTTTGCCTGTTCCTCGTCCGTCATACAGGCGTAGATTCGTTCGTCTAGGCTTTTGGCTCCCTCTCCCATATCCTCCATGACCTGATTGCCTTTTTCCGTCACTTCTATAATCCGGTATCTGCCGTCAGCCGGATTGCGCCGCCTGGCGATATAGCCTTTTTCCTCCAGCCGGTTCAGGATACCGGTCACCGTCGGGTTTTTCAACTGGAACCAATACTCGATCTCCCGCTGGTGGATTTCCTTGTCCGGATTGCATTTCAGGTAGCAAAGCACCTCCATCTGTACGCCGGTCAGGTTGTATTTCAGAAGATTTTTATCCCACAGCTCGCGGAACTTGTTGTTGATAATACGAATCCGCTTGCTGATTGGGCTGGGCCCCCTCCTCATTGGTTGATCCTCCTTCTTCGTTTTTGCAAAATATAAATAGGACGCTATATAGTGCCCTATATAGTATCCTATATGTTATTACGATTGTTATGGATTGTCAACAAAATAAATCTTAAAAATGTGTGAACTTTCATGCGCAGGAAACTGTATGCACATGAAATTCAATTTTATTCCTTCTATAGTAAATCCGTGTTTTCCATGTTATACTTACATTCAATAGTTTAACTTTATACCAAGAAACATCGGGGGGATTTTACTTATGGAATTTTTAGAATTACTGCACCTCATTTTGGAAAACATCGTAGATGGAGCGATTCTGCTCTTTGAATTTATCGGCGTGGGCATTATCATTTTCTCGGGCCTGCGGGGCTTCTGGAGTTACCTGCACCGCTCTCCGGAGACAAAGCTGACCCTGGCCCGGGGGCTGGCCATGGGTCTGGAATTTAAGCTGGGAAGCGAGATCCTGCGAACCGTAGTGGTCCGGGATTGGAAGGAAATCGGAACGGTGGCGGGAATTATTGCGCTCAGGGCTGCGCTGACATTCCTGATTCACTGGGAGATTAAGGAAGAGGAGAAGGAGGCTTAGGTTCCTTCTCTAAAGTTCCATGATATCTTCGATACTCTGCTTCATATCCGCATTAATCCCCACTGCCCGCACGCCCAGGCTCTCCGGCACCGCGGCTTCGTTCAGATTCAGCCGGACGAGCGACGCCTGGCTGTGCTCCCGCAACAGCTTTTCGAAAGGATAGCGGATGATGGTCGGCGTGTTGAAGCCGACGCCCAGTTCCAGGAGGCAGATCTTCTGGCCGGAGGTCAGAGCCTCAGTCAGGAAGTCGCCGAAGCGGCGCTCGGCCTCGTACCAGGCGGCGTCCTGAACAAAGTATTGATCGCAGCGGAGGTTCATGGCCATGGGACCGCCGCAGACCGGACATCTGGGAACCATATAGGACGGAATGCGGCAATCCCGGCGGGCCTGATCCATCTGGCGGAACATGGTGCGGGCGTCGTAGATCCGGTCATGGCAGCCCTTCGCGCACTGGATATGGAAATAATCGCCCTGGGTGCAGAAAATCTGCTCCTTGGAAAGGCCTGCTTTTTCAAACTGACCGTCCGCGTTGGTGGAAAGACAGAACAGTTTTTTACCCGCAAGACCCGAAAGCAACGTGCGATGCAGGGGCGTCACATCAAGATCCAGGCCTCCTAAGACAGCCTGCTTTGACCAGTAACCCCAGAAGGCTTCCTCGTCCGGATAGGAATAGAAGCCCGCGCTATACATGTCCTGCATATAAGGATTCTGTTCCCCGTATTTCTCCCGGAATTCCCGGAAATGCTCCGCGAACCAGGTGCCGCTGTAGACAGCTCCTGCTGCCGCGCTCATACCTGCGCCTGCGCCCAGGAGCACATATTCTGTCTCGGCCAGCAGCTCTTTCGCCTTCTGAATCTGCGCCTCATAGGGCATATTCTGAAAAACATAGTCCCGGGCAGGTACTCCGGAGAGGAAGGATTCAAAGGTTATTTTTTTATTTGGAAATTTTATACAGTTCATATTCTATTCCTCCCGCCGGGTTTATCCAAGCAGTTCCTGATAAATCTCTTTATCCAAATCCTTAAATACATTGAAAACGACTTTGATTCTGCTTCCGGTTTCCTGCTTATACCGCTTCACAGTCTCCACCGCGATCTCCGCCGCTCTCCTGTTCGGGAACAGAAATACGCCCGTGGAAATACAGCAAAAGGCAATGCTTTTTACTCCATAGTTTTCTGCCATTTCCAGGCAGGAGCGATAACAGGACGCCAGAAGCTCTTCGTGACGCTCTGTCAATGTCCCCCGCACAACCGGCCCCACCGTGTGAATCACATACTCGCAGGGCAGATTGAAGCCAGGCGTGATTTTCGCCTGACCGGCAGGCTCCTCATAGCCCTGTGCATCCATCATGTTCTGACAGTAATTGCGCAGCTCAATTCCGGCATAAGTATGAATGCAATTGTCAATACAGGCATGACAGGGCTGATAGCAGCCAGTCATACCGCTGTTGGCTGCATTGACGATAGCGCCCACCTGCAGGCGGGTAATATCGCCCTGCCAGAGATAAAGGCCATCCTGACATTCCTCCAGCACATCCAGGGTCACAACGCCCTTTTTTTCCTTTTCTTCCTGCAGATAAGCGTCCTGAATCCGCCGAAACTCCTCGCTGATGGGCGCGGCCCAGCGGACATTCATCAGGGAACGAAGCAGCCGCTTCTGACTGGAGATCTCCGCCGGGATTTCCATATCTGCATATTCCTTTTTTTCCTTTAAAAGCTCCCGAAGGAGATAGTGTCTTCGTTCCGTCTGATTCATCCTATTTACCGCCTTTCCACCGCATTTACCGGACAGTGCTCCAGACAGCTGCCGCAGTGCAGACAATGCTCCTGCCGGATGCGATAGAGTGTGCCCTCTTCGATGCACTTCTGGGGACAGTGTGCCAGGCAGGTGCCGCAGCCTACGCACTGGTCTGTGATTACATATCCTTTTTTCTCTATGGTACCATTTCCCATTAAATATGTCTCCCGGAAAATGGGATTTACGCCCAGATTGAAATACTCCACCTGCGCTCGATCGATACAGAAAATGATGCCGATATCCCGGGTATCCCCCGGATAAACATTGGCCAGATAGGGCTGCTCCTCAAAAATCCGGTCCATCCAGACTTTCTGCTCCTCCTCCGCCACGGCGTATGCTTTACCGGAGAGACGAATCATCTCTTTATACTTCGTGTAGCACAGAATCTGCACCCGGCCGTCCTCCTGAAGCTCCCGGCAGAAGTTTTTTCCCCGGGCCGTAAAGAAATACAGGGCGTCCGGCTCATAATGGATGGCGCTGATATTGCGGATCTGGGGCGCGCCCTCCGCGTCTACTGTGGCAAAGGCCAGCACGCCCACCAGTTCCATTTTTTTCAGGCAAGTCTGTAAATCCATCGTTTTTCATCTCCTATTCTATGATTTTGATACGACCCGGTTTCCGGGGCTTGCTGTGGGGCTGCTCCCCGTCGAGATAACCCAGAATCACGAAGCACTGACAGCTGTAATGTTCCGGCACTTCCCATTCCCGCATAAGCCGCCGCCCTTCCTCATTATCGAAGGTCTCCTGCCCTCTGGAAATGATACAGGAGGCGATCCCCAGCTCCGTGGCCTGCAGCAGCATATTTTCCGCTATACAGAAGGCGTCCGCGGTCCGGAACAGGAAATTGCTCTGGGCAAAAATACAGACTACGGTGGGCGCGCCGTAAAATCCATTTTTTATCGTAGGATCATCAATGGTGCTGGGCTGCTCCCTGGAAACAAAGCTTCCGGCCAGATGGGTACGGTCGAAGCCCGCCATATTCAGGTGACCGATACGGGCCGCCAACTCCCGGTTATGAACTGCCACCATCATGCTCCGCTGTCCGCCGCCCGCGTTGGGCGCATAGTTTCCGGCCTCCAGGATTTTCTCCAGATCTGCTCTCTGAATCTGCTCATTCGTATATTTTCTTATGGAATGTCTGCTCTTAATCAAATCCATCAGCATGGTAATTCCTCCCCCGTCACATCGTTTTTCTTCTTCCAGCACTGGGGATCGGCTCCGTAGAAGTCGCCGCAGGTGCCGTTCGCCACAGCCGGACAGCCTCTGCACCAGGCTTTCAGCTCACATTTGCCGCATTTTTTGAAACGGTCGTAATTCCGGTACTGCTCCATCTGGCAGATCCACACGTCTGCCAGCCGATCCTCCCAGACGTTGGCCACCCGGCTGTCTGTCACACGCCGACAGGCCATGATATCACCGTTGGAAGCAATGGTGATGTGACAGTTACCGCAGTTACAGCCTCCATAAATCATCCCGTCCTCCGCACCATCCGGAAGCCGGAACTCGCCATTTTCATACTCATATAAGGTCCATAAATGGTCCTTTTTATTAAAATAGGTCTCGCAGCCCGCCGCTTCATAGGCCTTGAACTTGGCGTCGCAGGTCTCCAGAAGCCGTCGGTACTCCTCCGGCGTCATGCTGGTGTCCACCTCGCCGCCTGTGGGCACGTAGCGGGAAAAGGCAAAGACCTTTACTTTCGCTTTTACTACCGTGTCAATGATGTCCGGTATCTCGTCCATATTCGTCTTGGACACGGTGCTCATAATCACACTTTTGATGCCTGCGCGGTTAAGGCTCTCCACCTTTTCCAGGGTCAGGTCGAAGCTGCCGGGCTTGCGGAACCAGTCGTGGGTTTCCCGCATGCCGTCCAGGGACATCTGATATTTTTCACATCCGCAGACCTTCAGCATTCTGCAGATTTCATCATTCAGATGGAAGGGATTGCCCATCAGAGTAAAGGGAATCTCTTTGCTTTTCAGCAATACCATCAGCTTCCAGAAATGGGGATGAAGGATAGGATCGCCGCCGGTAATGTAGAAATACGGCGTCCGGTGATAAACCTTGCAGAAATCCTCGCAGTTATCCACCACCTCCCGCATCTGCTCCCAGGTCATGCTGTGAAGCTCCTTACAGCCCTCCCCTGAGAAAATATAGCAGTGCTTGCAGCGCTGGTCGCACTCATCCGTAATATGCCACTGAAATGAAAAATACTGGCTCATCCTGTCCTTCCTCCCATTCTTCCTACTGTCTTATTTGTCTGCTGCTCCGCATGCTGTTCCGCATGCTGCCGGCTTCTCTTCCTTGTCTGCTGCTCCGCATGCTGTTCCGCATGCCGCCGGTTTCTCCGCCTTGTCTGCTGCTCCGCATGCTGTTCCGCATGCTGCTGGCTTTTCTTCCTTGTCTGCCGCTCCGCAGGCTGTGCCGCATGCCGCGCCGGTCTGCTCTTCCGCTTTCTTGGTCCATCCGAAAAGATTTCTTAATGCCATGTCTGTTTCCTCCTTGTTTTTTGAAAATGTTGTGTGGGCTTTGCTTTCGCCCCGTTGCATGCTTATCATAGCAGGGCGGAAAGCAGAAAAAAAGTACGCACTTTTTTATTACCCAGGCACAAAAAAGTAACTCCGGTCACCTTTTTGTAACTAATTGACAGGGGACGGATCCTTACATTATAATTTGATGTAACACAATAAAATACGTCTATGATAAGGAGTGGATACGATGCTGACCAAAGAAGAATTACCCGAATGTCCGGTGGCAACCACCGTCGCTTTGATTGGAAGTAAATGGAAATTACTGATTATCCGAAATCTGCTGCAGCGTCCCTGGCGCTTCAATGAACTGAAGAAAAACCTGGAAGGCATTAGCCAGAAGGTTCTCACTGACAGCCTCCGCTCCATGGAGGAGGACGGGCTGATCACCCGCACTGTGTACCCGGAGGTTCCGCCCCGGGTGGAATACGCGCTCAGTGAACTGGGAGAATCCCTGAAGCCGATTCTGGATTCTATGCTGGAGTGGGGGAATATGTATAAAGCGATGTAATGAAATGGATATAAAACGGCTGCCCGACAGGTGAACCTGTCGGGCAGCCGTTTGCGATCTATTCGGAGTCCTCTGTTTCTTCCTCAGCCATCTCAAAATCACTAAGCTGGCAGGTAAACGCCGTCGCCAGATAACTGTCGCAGGTATAGACATGATCACTTTCCGAGATCATCACGTATACATTTCCGTCGGAGGCGGTACCGCCAATGGAAACCGTGATTTCGCTGCCGTCCTCCCGGGTGATCTCGATGGTGATGGCCGGATCGGAGAGACTGTAAGCGCTCAGATCCTCCGGCGCTTCGCCCAGATCCCGGACGGCAGACAGGGGATTTAAGCGACCCCAAAGCGTCGTCAGAGCGTCCTGGTTCAGCTCCGTGGACGGATCGTCCGGACTGGTCCAGGTCTCGCCATCGTAGCTTAAGCGCAGGGTTCCGTAGGAATTTGTGATGACTGCCTCCCGGATTTCAGCGGGAGCCACCGTCAGGACAGAAAGCTCTTCCGTGACGGTATCCGCTTCCTCGCTGTTCCAGTCTGCCCGGCTTACCAGAACATAGGCAAGTCCCAGGACTGCCAGGGCGGCTATAGCCGCCAGCAGTCTTATCTGTCTCTTTTTCCTGGTCATCTAACGCTTCCTCCTTTCAAACCAGATCACGCCGCCTGTCACCAGCAACAGCAGCGGTATCAGAACAATCGTCAGAATTCCCCACAAAAGAGCGCTTCCCGAGGTGACGGTCAGATACTCTGTTTCCATACTCTTCGGTTCTATGGAAATGGTGCTTTCGTGATCCACCAGCTTACTCATGACATTCATGAACAGCGTACTGTTGCCGCCGGATACCATGCTGTCGATCTGTTCGTCCAGTAGCGTCTCCGAGGAAAATACCACCAGCTTCGCTTCCGCATTTTCGTCTATGGTTTTCGTAACGATCGCTCCCAGATCGAAGGGGCCTGCGATATCGCCCTCCTCCTGTTCCAGGTTTTCGGATTCCAGGTTGGTCTTGGAATAGGACTGGGCCGACGTGCTCAGTAGGCTTTCATAGACCAGCTCGTCGCTGATATTCTGGCTTTCTGTCATACCCTGGGCAAAGGCCAGCAGTACGTACCGGGAGCTCACATCCGAAGTATAATCCGTGCTCTGGATATCCGGCAGCAGATAATAAGGATAATTGGGCAGGTGATGCTGGCTGTCGCCCTCCAGCACCAGACCGTCAGCCAGGGAAATGCCATAATCAGACAGCAGGCTGTCCAGATTCGGCGTATCCTTGTCCGTATAGCCAAGCAGCGTCACTACCTGACCGCCTTGCTCCAGATAGGTCTCCAGTTTCTGTTTCTCGTCCTCCGAAATATCGGAAACAGCTCCGTAAATGATAACGGCTTTTGCGTCCTCCGGCACAGCTTCCTCCGTCAGCAGGCTTAAGCTTTTCAGCTCAATATTCTCTTTTTCAATGGAGGCTGTGACACTGGTGCTCAGCTCTGCCTCGTCATGTCCGGCCAGGGTGTAAACCACCGGCATATCCTCTGCTGTCACATAGGCAATGGCGCTGGTAATCTGTCCTTCGCCGTCGAAGCTGCTTAAGGAGCTGCTGTAGGTAGAATAATCCATGCTATACTGATAGATATCATAATAATCTACCGCCTTGGAACGGCTCTGGCCCACCACCAGCACACTGTTTTCAGACAGCTTTTCACTGGTATACTGGGAGACAAAATTCGGGTAAAGCACCGGATCCTTCGTTTCTATTTTGATGTGGGAGGACAGTCCCTTGTAGCGCTCCAGCAGCTCCTGCAGGGTGGCGTCCTCGCTGCCCTCCTGGGCAATCAGATACAGGGTAACGTCCTCGTCAAGCCCCTTTACCAGCTCTTCTGTCTGTTCCCCGGTGGTAAAAAGCTTCTGCTCACTCACATCGTATTTCAGATACTGGGAAGGAAGCTTTCCTGCTATCATGTTTACCAGCACCGCGGCCACACAGCCAAAAACCACCATGCTGGCCCGGTAGGTCCCATGCTTTTTCTGCAGAAGCTGCACGGTCAGGAACAGAGCCAGCACAATCACAGTCAGATAATACAGGACGCCTGTCAGATCGAACATGCCCTGCACAAAATTGATAAAGGGCTGGTAGATACAAAGGGCGTTCAAAACCGACGCCAGAACGCCGCTGGCCCCGATGACATTGGCGATACCGGAGGCCATATTCAGGAAGAACAGGACGCCGAAGGTCAGTACCGCCGCAATGACCTGACTTTCCGTCACCGCCGACAGAAACAGGCCAATCCCCAGACACGCCGCCCCAAACAGGGTGTAGCCCAGAATCGCCGTATACGCCATCGGCAGGGACACGGTACCGAACTGCAGCAGAATCAGCGGATACAGACACAAGATTGCCATGGGAATCAGAAAGATCGTCACCATGGCCAGATATTTGCCCAGCACGATTTTCCAGAGGGAGACCGGCGCGGTCAGTAAAAGCTGGTCGGTTTTCTGGCGCTTTTCCTCGGCCATGCTCCGCATGGTCAGCACAGGCACGATGATCAGCAGTACAAAATACACCGAGGACAGGATCGCCCCAAAGACCGGATACCCGCCCACCAGGCAGTTGGCCACATAGTAAAGGCTGGTGACTGCCAGCAGTACCGCCATGAAAATGTAGCCGGTCATGGAGGTCAGGTACGCCCGCAGCTCTTTTTTATAAATTGCACACATGTTACTTTTCCTCCTTTTCGTCTGACGTCAGTTCCAGGAACACATCCTCCAGGGACGCCGTGGTGGTCTTTACCTCCAGGCCTTCCACCTGCTTTAGGAGCTCCATAGCTTTCTCACAGGCTTCCTTGCTTCCCCTCACCTGCAGCTCGCAGACATCGGAATGCTTCATGTAGCTGCCCAGATGCTCCGGCGTGTCGCTGGCTACCAGCTTTCCGTGGGAAATGATTAACACCTGGTCGCAGACACTGGAAATTTCTGACAGGATATGAGAGCTTAAGATGACGGTATGCTTCTTTCCCAGACTCCGGATCAGCTCGCGGATTTCGATAATCTGCTTGGGATCCAGTCCTACCATGGGTTCATCCAGGATCAGCACCTCCGGATCCCCAAGCAGGGCCTGGGCCAGTCCTACCCTCTGCTTATAGCCCTTGGACAGGTGACGGATCAGGCGGTTCTCCATATCCCCGATACGGGTTTCTTCCATCACCCGCAGGAGCTCCGTATTCCGTTCCCCCTTGGGAAGCTGCTTCAGCTCCGCTGCGAAGCGCAGATATTCCCGTACCGTCATATCCGGATAGAGGGGCGGAAGCTCCGGCAGATAACCCACGCATTTCCGGGCCTTCCCGGGTTCCTCGGCCACGTCGTAGCCATTGATGAGAATCTGTCCCTCCGTAGGCGCCAGATAGCCGGTCATCATATTCATGGTCGTGGATTTTCCTGCTCCGTTCGGCCCCAGAAAGCCATATATCTGACCTTTTTCCACATGAAAATTCAGGTGATCCACCGCTGTATTTTTACTGTAGCGTTTCACCAGATCTTTAACTTCGATCAAGTTTCGTTCCTCCTTCATTCTCATTGACTGCCTGTTGGCCTCTTTCTGTAACGAAAAAAGAGGGATATCCCCGGCAGACGCATCTGTCTAAGGATATTCCTCTTTTGTGTTTTTTCTGAATGAATTGTGTGATTTTTACGTGAAAGTTTTGTGAACG